>JAIBDF010000016.1 GCA_024679535.1 Chromatiales bacterium | reverse complement strand
GCGAAGACTTGTCGTTGTGGTTGGCACAGGTTCACTATTGATCATGGAGATAATCGTACCTCAATTCATGTGCTAAACAGGATCCTTGCGCGTGTTTTTCACTCGGAATACCGTGCGTGAGTTTTGCGTGAACTAGCTGTGCATCGCTGTGCTTTGTACTGCAGATTGAGCAACGGACGCCCCGGTAACTCATTGAAATATAAAACCTCAGGCGAACCAACTCGCGACTGAAAATCCGCGTGTCGGTGGTTCGATTCCGCCCCTGGCCACCATAACCTGACCGGGTCGGTGTGGACGCTTCGGGGCGGATCCACGCTGAGCAGCGCCAGCACATACCGTTCTGAAAATTCGTGCGTCCATCATCGGACAGTCTCGCCGAAGGCCTTTCATTGGCAGGGCAGTGCGTCGAGTCCTTCTAATAGGGCTGCAAAGGCGGTCCGAGCCTCGTCATCGGTAGCCCTGAAACTCGAGCGCCCAATTACTGACTTGCGATGCCCGAGCACACTTACGTCAAGTTCAGTGCTTCCGGCTTGCCGCACGTTCGTCGGCATGTCCCAAATCCGTGTCTCGTTAAGAACGCGTATAAGTTTGCCAGCTTCGCAGCTCTTCAGGCGCTTCTTTTCTTCCATTCCAATAGACTCGCCCGGGACATAACTCTGCCGCGATACGTCACCCCCCTCGACCCGAAAGATATATCCGCTTCGATCCTCGCCATCGGCGGGCAGCCACAACAAACGCAGGCTGAGTACTTCGGGCGCAAGCACCTCGTTGGCCAGCTTGACCAGGCCGTCCTGCAGACTGCTAACCGTGATGCCGTCGTCCGCGTGTTTCTCTACGTGATCCAACAATTCTCCGGCCAGACCGACAAGTGCATCCGACTGCTCGCCGTCGAGCAATTGCACAGAAGATCTCTCGATGTCGCGCAGCCGCAGGTGAATGCGACAGGAAACGCGTAAGGGCGCCTCCTCCTTGTCCGATTTCTGGCGACCGCCATAGCGGGCGTCGAAAGATGCAAAATCCGCGTCCAGCAGCATCCTGAGCAACTCGGCGCTGTCCGCCTGGCTGAGCAGGACCTGTCGATCGCGATTCCATATGGCGACGGTTCCTTTGAATACCTTCAGTGAGCGCGGCGCATCCGCGTCGGTACAGTCGACATCAAGGCGGAAGGACGTTGCTGCAGCTTCCAATTCTGCCTCGATGCTCGCGGATAAGGCTGACGCGTCAGATGCGGCGGCGACGCTGATCGGCAACGATGTCGCGAGGACTAAGATCGTGAGTAGAAATCGTATCTGCATGGTTTTCCGGTTTATGTTCAATGTTCAGGCCACGGCATTCAACGGCCTCGTGAGCTTGCTTGTCTGCTCTGGCGGCAAAGGCTAGCATGACTGCCATACTTGGGGTACGTATCTTGAGGAGTTCACGAATGCCACAACGAATTTTTGTCTTGGTAGCAGCACTAGTGTGCGGCTTGCTGTTGTTATCACAGCCGGCCGCAGCGCAATCCGATAAGGCGCTCGAACGCATCGAAGCGCGTGCCGTCAACAAACCGCTGGCCTCGCTTGCGGTTGCCGGGGCGCAGGCGCGTACTCGCATACCCGATCGTGCCGGCCCGAGGGAGGTGCCCAACTTCCGCGGTGAAGGCAGGCCTCGACAAAGCGGCGCAGAACCATCCGTACCGGACGCCGTCTTGCAGGAAGTTCAGGGTAGCGGCACGACCGCCATGGGCGCCGGCTTTCCCGGGGCGTCGAATAACGACAATGGCAGCATACTCGGCTTCCTGATCGCGCCGCCCGACACCGATGGCGAAGTGGGCCCTAACCATTTCGTGCAGATGATCAATCTGCTGACGACGATTTACGACAAGCAGGGCAACATCGTGCAAAACGGAGGACCCTTTCCGAGTAACGCAATCTGGGGCGGTATCGGCGGCAACTGCGGACCGAACAACCAGGGCGACCCAGTCGTGCTGTACGACGAAGTGGAAGATCGCTGGCTGGTTAGTCAATTCGCGTTTCCGGACAACCTGAGTACGTTTTCACAATGCGTGGCTATCTCACAGACCGGCGATCCCACCGGTGGCTATAACCGTTACGAGTTCTCTTTCGACGGCTTCGGCCTGAACGATTATCCAAAACACGGGCTTGTAAGCGGCTCGGTCACGATGATCGCCAATCTGTTCCGAAAGCGCGGACCGCGTTTCACGTTTGCCGGCACCTTCCTTGGCGTTATGGACAAGGCCGCGATGTACGCGGGACAACCGGCATCGCTGCTGGGCTTCAACGTTGGCAGTAACGAGTTCGGCTTCGTCGCCGGCGACCTCGACAGTACCGGCAGCGCTCCGGCGCTGTTTGCGACCGCCATGTCCACAGCCGATGCCTTCGACATCTGGGAGATAGACGTCGACTGGTCGACTGAGAACGCATCGGTCAGCCAAGTTGCATCCATCCCGATTACGCCCTATGACAGCGACCTCTGCTCGGCGTCGCGCGAGGCGTGTATCCCGCAGCCAGGCGGCGGTCCGGCCCTCGAAGCGATTGCCGACCGCCTGATGCATCGGCTGCAGATCCGGGATTTTGGCACTTATCGAACCATGCTGGCGTCTCACACCGTTGACGTTGGCGGCGGCCGCGCCGGCATCCGCTGGTACGAACTGCGAGAAACAACGGTTGACGGCTGGTCGCTTTACCAGGAAGGAACCTTCGGCCCCAACGACGGCGAGAACCGCTGGATGCCGAGCGCCGCCATGAACGCGGCTGGCGACATCGGTATCGGTTACCTGCTGGGCAGCAGCAATACCTTTGTGTCAACTGCTGTGGCGGGCCAATCGGCCTCGGCCAGCGGGAGCGGCAGCCTGGATTCCGCGGAGGATGTATGCGCTCCTGGCTCCGGCGTGCAACAGGATACGGGTCGTTCCGGCGACTACTCGGCGACCTCCATCGACCCAATCGACGACAGCTTCTGGCACACCAACGAGGTGTTCGTGAACACCGGCCAGTTCCAATGGTCGACCTTTGTCTGTAGCTTCACCGTTGGTAGCGGCGGCGGTACTGGTGGCAACAACCCACCCACCGCCGGATTTACGTCGTCCTGCACCGACCGCAGCTGCGATTTCACCGATACCAGCACCGATAGCGATGGCCCGGTGTCCAGCTGGAGCTGGACTTTTGGTGACGGTCAGAGCTCGACCGCGCAAAATCCGAGCAACACCTATGCCGCTGACGGTACTTACACCGTGACGCTAACGGTGACGGACAACGAAGGTGCATCCGACGGCTTCTCGGATACCGTCACAGTCTCGACGCCGGTGCCGCCAGGTGACATCACGTTGTCGACCAATGGTTATAAGGTGCGTGGGCGGCAAAGCGTTGATCTTACCTGGAACGGTGCGACTGGCAGCAACGTCGACATCTATCGTGATGGCAACGAAATCACCACGACGCCCAACAATGGCGCGTATACGGACAATATTGGTACACGTGGCGGTAACACCTACGTTTACCAGGTGTGCGAGGCTGGCAGTATGACGACGTGTTCCAATACGTCGACCGTCAATTTCTGATCAAGGTCTGATTGACTGTAGACAAGGCCGCTCCCGAAAGGGAGCGGCCTTTTGGTCGCGAGTTAATGCGTACCCGGCAAGAGTCGTCAGGGTGACGCCAGTCACGTCCTTCGTCTCCGCGGGATGCAAGACTGAAAACCTGGTTGCAGAGTCTTGCGAATCAGTGCGTGAAATTTCCGTAGAACAGCTGTGCATCGTTATGCACAGTGATGCAAATCAAGCAACGAACGCTCCGGTAACTGGTTGATAAATATGCGTCATATCAACCACTTAGATTTCTGAAAATCCGCGTGTCGGTGGTTCGATTCCGCCCCTGGCCACCAAATTCTCAATCACCCAGGTGCTTTCTTGATACCATCTCGTGATTCGAACAACGCACCTTATCGTGAGCACCGAATCTGAAATTCAAGCCGCCGCAGTCGTCTTTCGACACGACGAGCACGACCGTAGCGCGCTGGCCGACTTCGCCCGGGAACTGGCGGACAGCGGCTGCCGCCTCGGCGGCATGGTGCAGGTAGCTTTTTTCGACGAGCAGGGCCGCCGCACACACATCGACAGCGTCGACCTCGCCACCGGCGACCACATCATGATTAATCAGCCCAGTCGCATGTGGCTGGACGGCAAAGAATGCACGCTCGACACGGCCGCACTCGCGAACGCTGGTGCGCCGCTGCGGCGCGCACTCATCAACCGGCCGGACCTCGTCATCGCCGAGAAATTCGGCGAGCAGGAACAAAGCGGCGCTGGGCTTGCGGATGAAATTTTAGCGGTCATCGCAGACGGCCTGCCGATCCTGGTACTGGTGCCCGAGCCGGCTCTGGCATCTTGGCGCGAGGTGACCGGGGGTGAGATCGCGGAGGTGCCGTGCGAAGCAGACGCGCTGCATCGTTGGTGGCGCGACAGGTTAGCCGGAACCAGCCCTCTCCACACGGCATCGTCGAAGCACAAGGAGAGTGGGTGATCGGCCCATGCTGCTTTTCCGCTTCGGTCGGAGGGCACTATTTCATCTTCCACGTTACAAAGCGCATCGACCTAACAACGCAACGGCGAATCCCGAGCCAGCAGGTACTTCTAGTTGCCCACGAATTTGGCGTAAATACTCCGCGCAACCTCAGGTTTGTCCGTTCCTTTGACGATCGCCCTGCCATTCGGAAAGAGCGTAATCTCGTAGTTTTTTTCTTGATCCCTGATGCCGGCGCGCAACATGAACTCGTTGGCAATTACATCGCTGTGCTCGCGCAAGCGCGATGCGACTGCGTCCATGTTGACGCCCTGGGAAAGCTGTCGGTGTCTGAGCTGTACTGCGTTACGCCCGCACAAAATGGTGGTGCTCGAGCCCGCCTTGCCGTCGAGGTACTCGAAACTTCGATGCTTGCAGCACGGACAGTCGCTCTTTTCATAGGCGCCAGCAATATCGAGCTGCATTATCTCGTTCGCCCAGAGGTCGAGGTTCAGCAATTTTCTGCTGACGCGGTCAAAGTTACCCGTCAGGATTTTGAGTGTTTCGGTGACCTGAAAATTGGCGACGATACCAACGACGGAACTGATCACGCCGATCGTGTCGCAAGTGGCTATTGTTCCCGGCGGTGGCGCTTCCTCGAACACGCAGCGAAAACATGGGGTCGCCAGGCTGCCGCCCTCGAAAGTTTCCCAGGCCGCATCGCTCGTAGTATGCGGGAGTACCGAAAACGCCATGCCGGTCGTACCGACCGCAGCACCGTACACATAGGGCCGGCCGCTTTTTACCGCAAGATCGTTCGCCAGGTAGCGTGTTTCAATATTGTCCAGTCCGTCGACGAATGCGTCAGCGCCATTTGCGTAACGTTCAATGTTCGAGTGATTTACGTCGTCAACGATCGCGGTAACCCGAATTTGGGAATTGATTTCGGCAATTCTTCGCTTCGCCGCCTCTGCCTTTGGAATAGCATCTGAAATGTCCCGCTCGTCGAATAACATCTGGCGCTGCAGGTTGCTGAGCTCGACAAAATCGCGGTCGACAATAACGAGGTGTCCGACACCGGCCCGCGCGAGCATGTCTGCAGCTACGGATCCGAGGGCCCCACAGCCAAGTAACAGCACCGTCGAGCCCTGCAGGCGGCGTTGCCCGGCTTCCCCGAAGCCGGGCAGCAGCATCTGGCGGTGATATCGGGCAAGGTCAACGTTCATTGCTGTGACATTATCATACTGCCTGCCTGTCGCTACGGTGTACGCGCTATCCGTTCGTGGTACGTGCGACGGTGGTAATCTAGGGGAAGAATGGAAGTAGACAAGGAAAGAGATTCGATGGCTGATATCGGCAGGAATGGCGGAGACCCGCGCCGGATAGCCCCCGCATCGGGCCGGCGGCGTTCGCCTGGCTTTGATAAAGGGCGCCAGCTCAACCCGGCAGCAGAGCGTGACATTGCCGCATTGCTCGGGGACCGCTCGCGTGCGCCAGAGTTGCTCGTCGAGCACCTTCACCTCGTCCAGGACCGGTATGGCTTCCTCGGCGCCGAGCACCTGCAGGCGCTCGCGTCCGAAATGCGGCTGTCCATGGCCGAGGTGTTTGAAGTCGCCTCTTTTTACGCCCATTTCGACATCATCCTCGATGGAGAAACACCGCCGCCGCCCGTAACGGTCCGCGTCTGCGACAGCCTGACCTGTGCATGTGCGGGCGGCGATGCGCTCCTGGAATCATTGCCTGGCAGACTCGGCGCCGACGTGCGTGTCGTCCGCGCGCCCTGCATGGGGCGCTGCGATACGGCGCCTGTGGCACAGGTGGGGCACCGGCATGTCGACCGTGCCGATGCCGAGTCGATCGCGGCCGCGGTGAATGGCGGCGACCATCATCCCGAAATTCCCGACCACATGGGCTTCGACGTGTACGTCGGGGCCGGCGGTTACGGACTGCTGCGCGACTGCCTCGCAGGCAATCGATCCGCCGACGAACTGGTCGCAATCATGGAGGATTCCGGCTTGCGCGGACTCGGCGGCGCGGGCTTTCCGGCCGGGCGCAAATGGCGCTTCGTCAGAGCCGAAGCAGGGCGGCGCCTGATGGCCGTGAATGCCGACGAGGGTGAGCCGGGCACGTTCAAGGATCGCTACTATCTCGAGCATGACCCGCACCGCTTTCTCGAGGGCATGCTGGTCGCAGCGTGGGCCATCGAAGCTGAGGCGATTTACATTTACTTGCGTGATGAGTATCCGGCGGTGCGCGAGATGCTACTGGCGGCCATCGCCGAGGTGGAGCACAAAGGACTCAACGGCGATTGCACGATTCACCTGCGCCGCGGTGCGGGCGCCTATATCTGCGGCGAGGAATCCGCGATGCTCGAGAGCATCGAAGGGAAACGCGGTCTGCCGCGCCACAAGCCTCCGTTCCCGAGCCAGGTGGGCCTGTTCGGGCAACCGACACTGATTCACAACGTCGAGACCCTGTACTGGGTGCGCGACATCGTCGAAAGAGGCCCGGCCTGGTTCTCGGCCGAAGGCCGCAACGGACGCCAGGGGCGCCGCAGCTTCTCTGTTTCGGGACGCGTCAAGGAACCTGGAGTGAAATTCGCCCCCGCCGGCATCACCGCGCGCGAACTCATCGACGAGTATTGCGGAGGCATGGCCGACGGACACACGTTCAGCGCGTATCTTCCGGGCGGCGCGTCGGGCGGGATACTGCCCGCGAGCATGGCGAACATTCCGCTCGATTTCGGCACGCTCGAGGCGCATGGGTGCTTCATCGGGTCCGCGGCCGTGATCGTGCTGTCGGACAAGGACAGCATCCGGGGCGCCGCGCTCAACTTGATGCGATTCTTCGAGGACGAGAGCTGCGGCCAGTGCACGCCCTGCCGTGTTGGCACCGAGAAGGCCGTTGAGCTTATGTCGGAAGCAACGTGGGACGAAGACCTGTTGCGTGAACTCGGCGGCGTGATGGCCTCGGCCTCGATCTGCGGCCTGGGGCAGGCGGCACCGAATCCGCTCCTTTGTCTCTTAAAGTACTTCCCGGAGGAGCTTTCATGAGTGAGACGATCACGTTCACGCTGGATGGCAGACCGGTCGAGGCATCGCCGGACGAGACCATCTGGCAGGTGGCGAAGCGGCAGGGCAATACCATTCCGCATCTTTGCCACGCGCCCGAACCCGGCTACCGGGCCGACGGCAACTGCCGGGCCTGCATGGTCGAGATCGAAGGCGAGCGCGTGCTCGCCGCGTCCTGCGTCCGCAAGCCGGTGCCGGATATGGTCGTGCGCACAGCCTCGGACAAGGCGAGAAGCGCGCGCGACATGGTCATGGAGCTCCTCGTCGCCGATCAACCGGCACGCGCAACGGCGCACGACCCGCAATCGAAATTCTGGGCGTGGGCCGATACCATGGGCATCGCCGACAGCCGCTTTCCATCGCGGAAGCAACCAGAAGGTGACAGCAGCCACGTTGCAATCGCCGTCAACCTCGATGCCTGCATACACTGCAATCTCTGCGTCCGGGCCTGCCGCGAGGTGCAGGTGAATGACGTCATTGGAATGGCCCACCGCGGTCACGGATCGAAGATCGTGTTCGACTTCGATGCGCCGATGGGCGAATCGACCTGCGTGGCCTGTGGCGAATGCGTTCAGGTCTGTCCGACCGGCGCGCTCATGGAAGCCAACCTGCTCGACGAGGCCGGTACGCGGCAGAAATTCCCGGACCGCGCCGTCGACACGCTGTGTCCCTATTGCGGCGTCGGCTGCCAGACCACGGTGCACGTCAAGGACGACCGCATCCTCCACATCGACGGTCGCAATGGCCCCGCCAACGAACAGCGCCTGTGCGTAAAGGGCCGCTTCGGCTCCGACTACATCAGCCACCCGCATCGGCTGACCAAGCCGATGATTCGCAAGGACGATGCACCCAAGGACGGCGCACTACGGCTCGATCCCGCAAACCCGTGGAGCCACTTTCGCGAAGCGAGCTGGGAGGAGGCGCTGGAGCGGGCGGCCGTGGGCCTCAGAAAGGCGCGCGACGAAACCGGAGCGTCGGCACTTGCGGGGTTCGGCTCGGCGAAGGGATCGAACGAGGAAGCCTACCTGTTCCAGAAACTTGTGCGGGCCGGTTTCGGTACGAACAACGTCGATCACTGCACCCGACTCTGTCATGCCTCGTCTGTTGCAGCGCTCATGGAGGGCATCGGCTCGGGGGCCGTCACTGCGCCTTTCACGACCGTGGATAGCGCTGACTGCATTATCGTCATCGGCGCGCGGCCCGGGCAGAACCATCCCGTCGCGGCCACCTATTTCAAGAATGCCGCGAAGCGCGGCGCGAAGCTGATCGTCGCGGACCCACGCGGGCAGGGACTGGGCCGCCACGCGACCTTCAACCTGCAGTTCAGGGCCGGCACGGATGTGGCGCTGCTGAACGCGATGCTCCACACGATCATCGAGGAAGGGCTGCACGACCCGCAATACCTGGGAATGCACACCGAAGGCTTCGAGGAACTGGCCGACCGCGTCAGGGCCTTCCCGCCCGAGAAGATGGCCGATGTCTGCGGCATCGACGCGAAAACGATCCGTGACGTCGCGCGCCTTTATGCGACCTCGAAGAACTCGATCATCTTCTGGGGCATGGGCATCTCGCAATCGGTGCACGGCACGGACAACGCGCGCGGGCTGATCGCGCTTGCGCTGGTTACCGGGCATCTAGGCCGGCCGGGCACGGGGTTGCACCCGCTGCGCGGGCAGAACAACGTGCAGGGCGCCTCGGATGCCGGGCTGATCCCGATGTTCTACCCCGACTACAAACCGGTGGAGGACGAGGACAACCGGAAGCGCTACGAGGATTTCTGGGGCACGGCGTTGGACCCCAGGCGCGGCCTTACCGTAGTCGAAATTATGAACGCGATCCTCGCGGGAGAGGTCAGGGCGATGTACATCCTGGGTGAGAACCCGGCAATGTCGGATCCGGACCAGGCGCACGCCCGCCAAGCGCTGGCGAAACTCGAACATCTCGTGGTGCAGGACATTTTCCTTACCGAAACCGCGTGGCAGGCGGATGTCGTGCTGCCGGCCTCCGCACACCCGGAGAAGACCGGCACGTTTACGAACACCAACCGCCAGGTGCAGCTGGCGCGCGAAGTCGTGCCGCTGCCTGGCGATGCGCGTCAGGACTGGTGGATCACGCAGGAAATCGCGCGGCGTATCGGGCTCGACTGGCACTACACACATCCGCGTGACGTCTTTGCGGAGATGGCGGAGATTATGCCGTCGTTTGCCAACATCACGTGGGCGAGGCTCGAACGCGAGGACGCCGTGACCTATCCTTGCGATGCGCCCGACGAACCCGGCAATGCGATTATTTTTGGCAGCGGCTTTCCGACGAAGACCGGCCGCGCCAGGATCGTGCCAACCGAGCTCACGCCGCCGGACGAGGCGCCGGATGACGACTTCCCGATGATCCTGAGTACGGGACGGATGCTGGAACACTGGCATACCGGCGCCATGACGCGGCGTGCGCACACCCTGAATAGGCTCGAGCCCGAAGCGGTCGCCTGTCTGTCGCCGCGAGATCTTGAGCGGATGCAACTCGAGCCCGGAGATTTCATCCGCGTGTCGACGCGGCGCGGCGCAATTACGCTGCGCGTGCGCCTCGACCGCGATGTTGCCGACGGCACGGTGTTCATCCCGTTCTGTTACACGGAAGCGGCTGCAAACCTGTTGACCAACCCGAAGCTCGATCCCATCGGGAAGATACCCGAGTTCAAGTTCTGCGCGGCGCGAGTCGAACCAGCTGAAGGCGTTGCCGCGGAGTAGATGCCGCTGAAAACTACTTGATGACGCCGCAGGCGATGCGGGCACCGCCACCCCCGAGAGGTTTCGGATCGTCGCTGTAGTTGTCGCCGTGGGCGTGAATCATCATCGCACGTCCATTGATGTCGGCGACTGTCAGCCTCGGCGCCATAACGGGTGTCGTTGCAGTACCGTCATCGGCGACGACCAGCTTGGGCAGATCGCCTAGATGACCGCCTTCGGCCTGCGGGCCCTTATGCACGCTGGTGCCCTCGGGGTCGTAATGACCGCCCGCTGAGAGACCGGCCACCATGGAGCCTTCCTTCTCGGCCGGGTCGCAGCTCGGATTCTGGTGGATGTGGAAACCGTGCTCGCCGGTCGGCAGCCCTGCCAGGTCCGGCGTCAGCGTCAGGCCGTTCTCGCCGTCGGTCGCGGTGACGGTGCCGACCGATTCGCCGACGCCGTCGGCGCTGATGGCGTGAATGTCGATACGGATTTCGTCAGCATAGGCCGTGGCCGCGAGGGCGCAGCCGGTCAGGAGCAGTGTACAACGCAATTGGAATTTCATCGTCAGGTTCTCCCCTGCGAGTGGTGGTGAGGGATCGTTATCAGTATAGCATCCGCCGGCCGAGTTCCGCGGCGGCCGATGCCGGAGTCATGTCGGGCCCGAAACGCGGAAACTCTGCAATATTGTCCGGGCATAATTCACGATGTCCCGGCGTCGCAAGCTTCCATTCCGATCAGAAGGCCAACGCCGTCGAAATGTAGGCGTAAGCCGTGTTGGAGGTCGGCGGCGCGAACGGAGCATTTTCGAGAAACTCCCCCTTCCAAAGGTAAGCGGCCGTGACGTCGATCGTCAGGTTTCGTGAATCCGACCACCGTTGCCAGCGCAAATCAATCTGGTGACCGATAAACGACCCTGAAAGGCCATCACGGTCTCTGAGCCCTGCTGTAAGCAGGGCATCGCGCTTGTTGGCAAGCCATGCAGGCCGGTAGTCGATTCGGAAATCGGTGGACGGGCCCGGCTTCGACCGCAGGGCGATACCGGGCGACAGGATATTGCTGCGCGCCAAGGCGCCATAAATTCCTGTAGGCCCGAACTCCCAGCGCCTGGCGCCGTACAGGGTATCGAAGCGGTTGAACTCGCCGTCATTCGGATCCTTGTCGCCCGATGCATAATCGAAACGCAAGATCACGCGAGGCTCCCAGCTGCCCTGCAATTTGCGGCTGATTTCGGCGTGAGTGAACCACGCGCGGTGATCGAGGTCCGTGGTGTCGATTGGCAGCACGCTGGCACGGCTCTTGCCGTGCTGGAGCGCGGCTTCGATCTCGTAAGCCCATACATCGCCCGAATGGTGCGCGCGTACACCGGATGTCAGGAAGTTGCGATTGCGCGTGGGCAAACCTGGCCGATCATCTTCGCGAATCCCGATCAGATACGCCTCAGTGTCAAAACGGCTGCTGATCTGCAGGTCGGATACATGCAAGCCCCAGAACAACCGCTCCCAATGTTCCTGGTCGAGATCGAACTCGTTGTTTCGCATACGATCTCGTTCGAGGATATTGGGCAGGCGTGCAACCGGCATCGTTACGAATGCGTCCAGGCCGACGCGCCCGGGATTCGACCACCTGGCCCGGATGCCCGTAAAGGCGTTGATCGTATTGCGCGTGCGATTGCGCGCCACCAGGCGGCGGCTGCCAACATCCATTGTCATCCGGCCGACCTGGATGTCGACACTCTCGTTCTTGTAGCCGATGTATGCGCGTAGCGGCTCGAGCGCGTTGACGTCGTCCGTACCGACCGGTGTCAGGTCCTGATGTAACCACGCCCGGGAATCCTGGAGTTCGAGCCCCCCATAGAATCGCTCGCCTTTGACCGCGGCGTGCACGAGCAGGCGCGACACCAGCAGCTCATCCGAGTCCGGACCGACGAGGCGAAACGAGTTGTCCATGGATTCATAGCGCAGCCGCAGACTGCCGCTTATGGAGAGCCAGTCCGGGGCTTCGGCGGCCGACTCCCTGGGTGGTGGTTCGCCCTGCGCCTGAACGACGCTAACGCACAGCAAGGCCAGCAGTGGAACGATGTGTAGTGGAAGGCGAACGCGGTGTCGGGAACGAATCTCGTTGTTCATGTGCCAGGTCTACACCCCGTCCGGCACAACATCTGGAAAGAACAGCAGCTGGCCGTCGACGCGAAACGTAGCAATCGCGGCCTGTCCCCGTGCTGACGTAAGCCAATCCACGAAAGCCTGGGCCTCCCTGACCCGCACGTGCGGGTGTCGTTCAGGGTTGACGACGATGGCCGCGTAGGGATTGTTCAGGGGCGGGTCGCCTTCGAGGAGTATCTCCATGTCTCCCTTGTTACCGAAGCTTACCCAGCTCGCCCGGTCGCTGAGCGTGTACCCTCCCATGGCGCCGTTGGTATTGAGGGTTGCCCCCATGCCCGAGCCCGCCTCGCGGTACCATGAGCCGCTCGCCGGGCGGGGATCGAAACCGCTGGCGGTCCAGATCTCGAGTTCTTTCTTGTGAGTGCCGCTGTCGTCGCCGCGCGATACGAATATCTGCTCGCTCTCGGCAATACGCCGCAACGCCACCGTGATTTCGCTCATACCGCGGACGCCGGCGGGATCGGCGACAGGCCCTACGAGTACAAAATCGTTGTGCATGATCGGGTGGCGCGCGAGACCCAGCCCGTCAGAAACAAACTTTCGTTCGGATGCTTCATGGTGAACCAGCAACAGGTCGGCATCGCCGTTCGTCGCGATACGTATGGCCTGACCGGTGCCGACCGCGACGACCTTGACATCAATGCCGGTCTCCGCCGTGAATTGCGGCAGCAACCAGGCGAAAAGGCCCGAGTTTTGCGTGGATGTCGTCGACGCGACGATGATCGAGCGCGGTTCACCGAGTGCCGCACTCGCGATGGCCAGGACGCCCAGGACAAGCGCCGCCACCAGGCGCGTGAACGTGGTTGGAGAAGAATTCGTCTTGCTGCGCATGTTCGGCTTTATCCCGTGGAGCGCTGAGGAAAATGCGTCATCACAAGTCAGGCCGGTAGTTCGCCGGCGAGAAAACGCGCGGCCTCGGGGTCTTTTGGCGATGAGAAGAACTCCATCGCCGGCGCGTGCTCGAGCAGCCGGCCCTGGTTGAGAAACATGACGTCCGCGGCGAGCCGCTTTGCCTGGGCGATGTCGTGTGTCGTCATCAGTATCTTGGTGCCGGCGGCGCCGATGGCACCGATCAGTTCCTCGACGCCCCGCACGGCGGCGGGGTCGAGATTTGCGGTGGGTTCGTCCAGCAGCAGCACCTTGGGTTTGAGAACGAACGCCCGCGCAATCGCCAGCCGTTGCTGTTGTCCGCCGGAAAGATCGCGGGCGGCCCGCCCGCCAAGGTCGGTCAGTCCTGCCTGCTCCAGGGCAGCATCGACGAGGGCCTGGCGCTCACCCAGGGGCACGCCTTTCACCCTCAGTACGTGCAGCAGGTTGTCGTTGCCCGTGCGCCGCAGCATTACCGGTTTTTGAGACGTCATCGCCTGTTGCTCGCGCGCATCGGCTACCGACATGTCGCCCCAGCGAATTTCTCCGCGGGTGGGCTTGAGGAGGCCATGACACAGGCGCAGCATGACGCTTTTGCCAGCCCCGTTAGGGCCGAGGATGACGGTCCGTCCGCTCGAGCCTATCCAGAACGACACATCGTCAATGATTCGCTGGCCATTGATCCCGAAATCCACTCCCCGGGCAACGAGCGGCAGCAGCGGGTGTTTGGCAATCGAATCTCGCTGTTCGTACTCGCGGGCTTCGGTGTGCGGTGCGCCGTCAGCCATAACGCCGCCTCGCGGTATCGGAAATGACCAGCGCCGCCGCGTTAATGCTCAGGGCAAGGGTCAGAAGCATTACGCCGAGTCCAAGCGCGAGGGCAAGGTTGCCCTTGCTCGTTTCCAGCGCAATGGTCGTCGTCATCACCCGGGTCGAATGCTGGATGTTGCCTCCGACGATAATGACGGCGCCAACCTCGGCAATGGCCCTGCCGAAGCCTGCCATGATGGCGGTCAGCAATCGAAAACGCCCGTCCCAGAGCAACGTCGCGATGCTCTGCATCGGCGTACAACCGAGCGACCGCAGGTACTCGCCATATTCCTCGTGCAGGTCGGCGATCGTCTGCCGCGACAGCGCCGCAATGATCGGCAGCACGATGATGCTCTGCGCGATAACCATCGCGGTGGGCGTGAACAGCAGGCCCATCGACCCGAGCGGTCCGGCGCGCGACAACAAAACGTAGACCATCAGGCCGACGACTACGGGTGGCAGCCCCATCATCGCATTGAGGAGAATGACAACGGCCCGCCGGCCGGGGAATCTCTGCAGCGCAATGAGCGCCCCCAGCGGCAGCGCAATGACCGACGCGATCGCGACCGCACCCAGGCTGACCTGCAGCGAGAGCAAGACGATCTCGAACAAGTCGGCGTCGAGCGTGGCAATCATCGACAACGCCGTGCCGATTGCTGACGAGGATTCGTTCATATTAGAAAAACGATCACAAGGCCTGCGGTGCCCCCAAATCGTCTCATGCGTGCGCAATCCGGTACGCATGAGGATGCAAAGCATCATTCTTTCAGATGCCCGTTTGGAACGCCAGCAACGAACCATCGCCCGTTTTGCTACTATCTGGCTATAACCGCGCCCGATATCGATTTAGGTAACACAGGATGCCTGACTCCAGTTCATTCGACAGACGGAAATTTCTCAAGATCTGCGTCGGCGCAGGCGCTGCCGTAGCCGCCAACCCGGCCCTGGTTGCCGAGCCGGCTGGGGAGCTGATCCCGGCAGAGCGCGTTAGGCTTGTTGATTCCGACGGAAAGGCGCTTGATCCCGGAAGCCTGGCCATTGGCGAAAGCTTTGTCTTTCATTATCCCTATGTCACTACCCCCTGTTTCCTGATCAACCTCGGGTCTCCGGCGGAGCCGGGCGCCGAGCTGACCACCGCAGACGGCCGTGCGTACCGTTGGGCGGGCGGGGCCGGGCCGGGCCGTTCGATCGTGGCGTTTTCAGCAATTTGTGCGCATCGCATGAGCTACCCGACACGAACCGTGAGCTTCATCGATTATCGGCACCAGCCCATGTCGCCGTCGAACACCAGTAGCGGCTGGCGGAGCCGCGGACAGGTGATTTACTGTTGCTCGGAGGGCAGCGTCTACGATCCCCGCGAAGGCGCGCGCGTCCTGTCGGGACCCGCTCCACAACCGCTCGCAGCAGTGCATCTCGACTACGACCCCGATGAGCAGGCGCTGTTCGCGACGGGTGTCTACGGCGGCAGTATGTTTGAGCGTTTTCTCACCGAGTTCGGCCTCCAGGTGTCGCTCGCACACAAGCGCGACGACATCCGGCGCGAGGCCAGGGATACGACGGTCGTCTGGTCAATGAGTGAATACACGCGGACCAAGGCCTGTTAGCAAACCGTCACGAACCGCCTTGTTCCAGCGGTTCCTCTCCGGACAGGTAGTCAGCAATTTCCGCGTGACCCAGCGACCGCGCAATATCGTCAGCCGTGCGGCCGTCGTTGTCGGTCGCGTCCCGCTCTGCGCCATGGTCGACGAGTAGCCTGACCATCGCCGGGTCCCCGCTTGCCGCGGCGATATGCAGCGCCATTGCACCGGACTCCTGGCGGGCGCGCAGATCTGTGCTGGTCTCTTCCAGCAGCATCCGCGCGAATGCGAGGTGACGCGTATCGACGGCGCGCATCAATGGCGTCCATCCGTAAGTATCCCGGACGTCCGGTTCCGCGCCAGCTTCGAGCAACTTTCTTGCGGCAGATATATGCCCCTTGACCGCCGCCACTTCAAGGGCGGTCCAGCCCAGTTTCGCCTTGGTGTCGTGGCGTGCACCCGCGTCGAGCAGCAGTGCTGTCACCGTCGCGTCGCCACCCAGGGCCGCGTACATCAGTGCAGTACCGCCGTTCGCGTTCCGCGCGTTAACGTCGGCGCCAGCCGTCAGCAAACGGGCGACGAGTTCGGTGTCACTTAACTGTGAGGCAAACATGAGTGCCGTCTTGCCATCGGGCCTGGAGCGATTGGCATCGGCTTCGTCACTGTCGAGCAGCTGACTGATCGCCGCGAGGTCCTTCGCGGCCAGCGCCACGGACCAGGGATCAGCGCCGGTATCGGTCGTGGCGCAGGACGAAAGCCAGAGGACTGGCAGGACCATCGCCAGGGGCAAAACAGATACGGGCCCCGTGATCGTCATCATCGGGGCCCGCTCAGAAAACCAATGGGCAACTGTGGCGGCTAGGTCGTCGGCGTTGCGCCCGAAACGTCCGGCGCCGCGGAGCCCTCTTGAGGAGGGGCGACGCCTTTGACTTCGTCGTACCACAGGTTGTGGTGTTGCTTCGCGAAGCCCTCATCGACTTCGCCGCGCACCATGCCCTCGAGCACGCCTTCGACACCGATGCTGCCGAGGTAAATGTGGCCGAGCGAGATGCCGATCAGGAACAAGCCGCTGGCCGAGTGCACGATATGCGACAGCTGCATCGTTTCCCGCTCCCAACCCAGGTTCGGGAACAGCAGGTAGAAGCCTGACACCATCAGTGCAATGCCGCCGAAGAACAGGATCCAGAAGAATACCTTCTCGCCGCCGTTCATGTAGCCGGCTTGCGGATGATGATCCTTGCCGACTATGCCGCCCACGGACTTGAGCCACGCGAAGTCATGGCTCCGCAGAAAGTTCCTCGGAATCCAGATGAGCAGCATTAGTGCGAAGCCAACAATGAACGGCAGGGCCAGATAGTCGTGTACAGGCTTGGACAGCTGCGCCCAGGCAGCGAAGCCTTCCTTGCCCAGCAAGGGGATCAGCAACGCTCGTCCGAACAGCAGACTCAGGCCTGTGATCGAGAGGATGATGAACGTGATACCGACGTACCAGTGCAGGGCACGATCGAAGCCACTCCAGCGATTGATCTTGCGGCCGGTCGGCGAGTCGATCATATCCTTGCCCCTGACCAGATGATTCACGAGGATCGCAATGAGCACGGCGATCAGCAACGACCCGCCGAAAAATTTCAAGGGACCGCTGCGCAAATTGCGCCAGTCCTCGCCGCCGCTCTGGATCAGAACGCCGGCTTCAGGACCCGATACCGAGGAATAGCCTTCCGTTCCCTGGCGTACGGCGCGCCAATACTCGGAGCGCGAATTGACGGCCTCTTTTTCGGCGTCGTCAGACTGGGCCCACGCCAGGCCCGCATCGTGTGCGATGTAGCCGGTCAACGGTAACGCCATAGCCAGCAACAGCGACAGTGCGACCGTGACGAGGGCGATACGACGACGGCTCCGGGGTTTCCTAGTGATTGTTTGTGCGCGCATTGACCAGGCTCCTAATTTGCGCCGCGACCCTGGCGGGCACGCGGCGTTCATTCGCTAATACGGACTGGCCTGGCTACCGGTCCGACTGTCCCATTACTAACCGTTTCTTACTCTGTTGCGTACATCCGGTCGAGCTTAGTGACGTGATTCCCACGGCCATCGCCAGCGCCGGTGGGCGACCCGCCCTCATGATGCTCTTCGTCATGCTCCGCTCTTCCTTGCGACGCCCGTGCTGTCAGACGTCGCTCTTCTTGTACGCGGTATCCCAGCCCCAGGTCTCAGGGCGACCGCCGCGCTTCGTGATGCGATCGCGGTAGATGTCCGCGACTTCGTCGCCATCGCCGGCCAGCAGCGCCTTCGTGCTGCACATCTCCGCACAGAGCGGCAACTTGCCCTCGGCCAACCGGTTGGCGCCATATTTCTCAAGCTCGGCCGCGGAGTTGTCTTCCTCGGGGCCGCCGGCGCAGAACGTGCATTTGTCCATCTTGCCGCGTACGCCGAACGCCTCTTGCTGCGGGAACTGCGGTGCGCCGAAAGGACAGGCATAGAAGCAATAGCCGCAGCCGATGCAGAGGTCCTTGTCGTGCAATACGATGCCGTCGTCAGTCGTGTAGAAACAGTCGACCGGGCAGACGGCCGCGCAGGGCGCGTCCGTGCAGTGCATGCAGGCTACCGAGATTGATTTTTCGCCGGGGACACCGTCATCGAGAGTGACGACGCGACGTCGGTTGACGCCCCAGGGAACCTCATGCTCGTTCTTGCAGGCCGTTACGCAACCATTGCATTCGATGCAGCGTTCGGCGTCACATAGGAATTTCATTCGTGCCATGATCGTGTCTCCTAGGCTGCGATGATCTTGCAAAGGGAAGCTTTCGTTTCCTGCATTTGCGTGACGGAGTCATAACCGTAGGTGAAAGCCGTGTTAGCGGCCTCACCGCGTACATACGGTGCGGCGCCCTCCGGATATTTATCAAGCAGGTCCTTTCCTTCGAACCAGCCGCCGAAGTGGAATGGCGTGAATACAACGCCCCGGTCCACCCGCGGCGTGATCATGGCCCTGATCTTGATTCTGCCTCCCTCGGGACCCTCCAGCCACATCCACTGACCGTCGCGTATGTTCGCGTCGTTGGCGTCGGCTGGATTGATCTCGGCGAACATCTCTTGTTGCAGCTCCGCGAGCCAGGCGTTGGAGCGGCTCTCCTCGCCGCCTCCCTCGTACTCGACCAATCGCCCGCTGGTGTGGATCAGCGGGTACTCGACCGAATAATCCTTGGCCTGGATCGACCCATAACGCGTCGGCAGACGGTAATGGCTCTTGACGTCCTCGTACGTCGGGTATTTGTCGACGAGGTCGCGACGCGAAGTGTAGAGCGGTTCGCGATGCACCGGCACCGGATCCGGGAACGTCCAGACTACGCAACGGGCCTTGGCGTTACCGAACGGCGCGCAACCGTGCTTGATCGCTACACGCTGGATACCGCCAGAAAGGTCGGTCTTCCAGTTCTTGCCCTCGGCTGCCTGTTTTTCCTCGGCGGTGAGATCGTCCCACCAGCCCAGTTGCTTCAGCATGTCTGCCGTGAATTCCGGGTAACCGTCGGTGATCTCGGCGCCCTTGCTGTAAGAGTCCTCTGCAAGCAGGTTGACGCCGTTGCGCTCGACCCCGAACCGCGCCCGGAAATTGAGGCCGCCATCGGCAACGTGTTTGCTCGTGTCGTACAGCACCGGTGTTCCCGGATGCTTTAACTCTGGTGTGCCCCAGCTTGGCCATGGCAACCCATAGTAGTCCCCGTCACACGGTCCGCCTTCAGCCTTCAGCGTTGTCACGTTGAAGGTGTGCTTGTTGGCCATGTGCAGCTTGAGACGCTCGGGGCTTTGGCCCGTATAGCCGATAGTCCACATGCCTCGATTGATCTCGCGCAGAATATCCTCGACCAGCGGTTCATCGTTCTTAACCTTGATGGCCTTGAATAGCTGGTCGGAGAATTCCAGTTTCTTCGAGAGTTTGTACATGATCGTGTGGTCGGGCAATGACTCGAACATCGGGTCGATGAGCTTGTCGCGCCACTGCAGCGAGCGGTTCGATGCAGTAACCGAGCCGTAGGTCTCGAACTGAGTCGCGGCCGGCAGCAGGTACATGCCCTCCTTCCGGTCTGGCAGGACGGCCGTATGCGTCGGATACGGATCGACGACGACGACAAGTTCCAGCGTCTCGAGCGCCGTCTTCATCTCCGGACCGCGAGTCTGACTGTTCGGTGCATGACCCCAGAAGAACATCGCCTTGAGCTGGTCGCGCTGGTCGATCAGTCGGCTGTCCTCGAGGACGCCGTCGACCCAGCGTGAGACGGGGATGCCGGCCGAGTTCATCGGGTTGGCGAATGGCACCGCCGCATCGCCTCCCTCGACGTCACCCGACGTGTCGACATAACCGGTGTCGAAGCGATCTTTGACCCAGTCGAAATCGAGATCCCAGACCCGGGCCCAGTGCTTCCATGAACCCTCGGCGAGCCCGTAGTAACCCGGCAGTGTGTGCGAGAGGATGCCGAGATCCGTGGCGCCCTGGACATTATCGTGGCCGCGGAAGATGTTGGCGCCGCCGCCCGACACGCCGATGTTGCCGAGCGCAAGCTGCAGTGCACAGTAGGCGCGCGTGTTGTTGTTGCCGATCGTGTGCTGGGTACCACCCATGCACCAGACGATCGTGCCGGGGCGATTCTCGGCCATTGTCTTGGCCGCAAGCTCGACGTCGGCACCCGGTACGCCCGAAACGTTCTCGACGACGTCCGGCGTCCACTTCGCGACTTCGGCGCGGACCTCATCCATGCCGTAGACACGCTGCCCTATGTACTTCTTGTCCTCCCAGCCATTCTCGAAAATGTGCCAGAGCATGCCCCAGATCAGTGGCACATCGGTGCCGGGCCGGATACGGATGAACTGGTCAGCGTGCGCGGCCGTGCGCGTAAAGCGCGGATCAACGACGATCATCTTCGCGCCGTTCTCCTTACCCCGCAGCACGTGCTGCATAGCAACCGGGTGTGCCTCTGCGGCGTTGCTTCCGATAAAGAACATCGCCTTGCAGTTATGCATGTCATTGTACGAGTTGGTCATTGCGCCATAGCCCCAGGTATTGGCTACGCCCGCAACGGTCGTCGAGTGACAAATCCGCGCCTGATGATCAACGTTATTGGTGCCCCACAGGGCCGCGAACTTGCGGAACAGGTACGCCTGCTCGTTGCTGAACTTGGCGGAGCCCAGCCAGTACACCGAGTCGGGGCCAGAGCGTTTGCGGATGTCGAGCACCTTGTCGCCGATCTCGTCGAGCGCCTGTTCCCAGGAAACGCGAGTCCACTTGCCGCCCTCGAGCTTCATCGGATACTTGAGTCGTCGTTCACCGTGGCCATGCTCACGCACTGACGCGCCTTTGGCGCAATGGCCACCCATGTTGAACGGTGAATCGAAGTCCGGTTCCTGACCGGTCCAGACGCCGTTTTGCACTTCGGCAACAACGCCGCAGCCAACGGAACAGTGCGTGCAGACGGATTTCCGGATTTCGGTATCACCCTCGGCGCCGACGGCCGAGGTGGCCTCCGCGCGTTGAATCATTGTCGTGGGCAGTGTCGCGGCCACTGCGGTGCCGCCGAGGCCAAGGCTCGCGCGGCGCAGGAAGGTGCGGCGGTCTACTGCGGAGCCGAGAATGTTACTTGCTACGCTGTTTGTCTCGGTGGCGGTGAGGTCTCGCTTCTTGATCAGCTTCATCGCTAATCCCCCAGGTCAGTGTCAGGTGCGTTGTAAGGCGGCGAAAAAACCGGTTACAGGCGCGCTATACGGTAATAATTACGGATATGGGGCGTTTCATGGTAGCCCCGATTCTCTGGCGCCTCGGGCGACAGGTTCTGCTCCGGCGAAGCGCCAGCTGCCTGACCGGTCAGGAGGACCGTTGCCGTTGCGCCGCCCGCGACAGCCATTGTTTTGAGAAAAGTACGCCGTTGTTCGGTGTACGACTGTGTATTACGACTCATCTCTCATCTCCCATCAGGTGTCCGTTCGATCCACCATTTCCAGGTATCGTTGGTCCGTTTCGATGAATTGCTCTCCAAGCTGACCCACGGCCCTGTAGAAGTGCGCCGAAGGTGCCTGCTGCATGTCACGGAAGAATCGGGCGATCCACGGCCCGACGTGGTTTTCAAAAAACTGCGTCTGCGTTTCGAGGCTGCCGGGTTCGTCGTCGCCGGCGAGTAGTGCCATGATTTCGCAAAGCGCCGCGGCGTGGTCCTCCGGCTCGCTGACGTTGTCCCGACGTTCGAAGCCGAGTTCCCTCATGTCGGAACGCAGCTGGGCGAGTGGTTGCTCCATCAGGTAGCCGGTCAGGTACCACGAGGCGTACGGCACCAGTTCGCCGCGGCCGAGCCCGATAAAAAGCGCCTCGTATTCGCTTGCCACCTGGTTTGCGACGGTGCGCCCGGCTGATGTCGCCAGCAGCCGCCAGGCCACAGCCAGCAGGTTGTCTTCTTCGCTTGTCGGCGCTGTTGACAGCCGCGCGAGAGTGGCGTCATCCGGTGGCGTGCCCAGCAGGCGGCCGAGCAGTCGATAGGTGTCTGCGCGCAGCTTGTTTTCCGGCTCGATTGTTACGACGCCAGCCCCCGCTGTCGTCGTTTCACATGTTGCAGACGCTTCGCTCATTTTTCTCGGCTCTGCGTGCCCCCCTGGCACCCGGTCATTTTAGACCCATTCCGCCATCGGCCGCCAGTGGTGTGAAATACATTTAATACCGTGATAATGACTATATGAGAGCGATAACATCCAAAATATGCGACATTTTGCTCCATCCTGAAGAAGCGCTACCTGCGCGTGGCCGCGCCGAGATCAGGCCGATCGCGGACCGTCGCCGCCCTGGTCGCGCATCATGTCTTTTACGCGGCAGATGTCGCACATTTCCAGGCGCCGCCGCTCGGCCTTGCTCTGGAACATCCAGTGGCCCTCGAGCTTTTTCCTCATGGCGTCGAGCATCGAGCGCGTCGCGAACGGCTTGCCGCAGGAAATGCAGCACATGGGTTGCTCTTCGTGCAGCAGGCGCGGCGCGCTGCGTTCGCCGTCGTCGTACAGGAATCGTGGCTCGGACTTTATCGCGTCCTCGGGGCAGGCGGTTTCGCAGAGCCCACACTGGATGCAGGACCATTCCACGAAATTCAGCTGCGGCAACCCCTGGCCCTCGCGCAGTGCGGACGTCGGGCAGACGGCGACGCAGCTCATGCACACCGTACACGCGGACTTGTCGACGCGAATGCGGCCGAACGGTGCGCCTGCCGGCAATGGTTCGACCTTCTTGCGGGTCGGCGCTTCCTCGAAGAGATGATTGATCGCGGTACGCAGCAACAGGCGCTTCTCCGGAGGCGGGACGAAGCGTGCGGGTCGGCCGAGATCGATCGACTGTTTGGAACCCACGGCCTCGGTGACGGTCTTGACATCCCCTGCGCCGATCAGCTCTACCGCAGCGCCCGGGTAACCCATGCCCTCGAGAATCCGCGCGCTGACTTCGACCTCGCGCTCGAGCGCGTCCGCGACGCTCCGCGGCGTCTCGGCTGCCGTCAGAACCAGGATCCGGCGCACCCCAAAGGCGAGGCACGTGAACCAGGTATCCATGCCGGCGGACCCCACCTCCTCCAGCTCGACGGGCAGCGTATTCTCCGGCAGCGACTGCGCGAACTCGTCGGCGATCAGGCCGGCGGACGCGCCGTCGTAAAACAGCAGCACGGGATCGGCACCGCCGCTTTCGCCATACTGGATGACAACGGTGCGCAGGTAAGCCAGCAAATCGCGGGTGCCGGGAAAGGCGTAGGTGATCGCACCGGTGGGGCAAACCGATGCGCAGCTGCCGAAGCCCTGGCAGATGTTTTCATCGACCTGCACGGTTTCGCCAATCGATCTAATCGCCAGGGTCGGGCACACATCGAGACATCGGGTGCAGCCGCTGATTCCGCGGCGCCCGTGTGCGCAGATGTTCGGGTCGAAATTGAAATACTTCGGTTTCTCGAACTCGCCGCGCATGTCGGGGAGTTCGGCGATGGCCTCTTCCAGCGCGTAGGCATCTCTGCCGGGCGTGTAATAGCCTGGCGGCAGCACTTCCCGCGGGAGCATCGGCGAGTCGTTGAGGTCGAGCACCAGGTCAAAGCGCGCTTTCTCGAGGGTCGCTATTGCATCCGGATTGCTGCCATCGTCCGAAGCAGGGAAGCTCAACCTGAAATTACCCAGGTTTCCCGAGAGTTGCGGCTGGCCGCCCCGCACGATGGTTAGCCCGTCGACGGTGCCGGTCGCAGGCCGTGCGTCTCCCGGCACCCAAACGGTCGCCACCAGATCGTCGTCGAGCTGTTGCGCCGCGTACAGCGCACCCCTTTCCTCGCCGACGATCAGCACGCGCCCATGGGAGATAAACTCGACCGTCGACGTCGGCGCCGCATCGGGTCGATGGCGAGGATCCAGGGCCTCGGCTCTCGCCCGACCGTTCTCCGTCGTATCAGGCAGTTGCAGGTGGTTCATCGTCTGGCTCGTTGTCAGCAGGTTCTTCCGGGTTGTCGCTTTCGACAGCCTCGACGGCCGCAGCCGGCATCACGTCCTGCGGGCTGTCTTCGTCGTCATTGAGTCCGACCATGCGCTCGAGTTCCTGGCGCAGGCGGTGCCGCATCTCGGCCGTCACGATGTCACCGAGCGGCTCGGGCGAAGAGAAGTCAAGGTCGTAGTCATCGAGACCGTCGCGCACGTTGAACTTGGGGCTTTGGAACCACTTGCGCAGCGCTTTGCGCTGCACGTCGGCCGGTACGTGGTCCGCAAGAAATGCGCGATAGTCAGAGTCCTCGCCCAGCGATTCGATGGGTGGTAACTCGGGCGTCGTCTCCGCTGCATCCGCGACCGGCCCGTCGGCGTGTCCGGCGATTTCGGCCCGTGCATCGCCGCTGGTGTCAGCGGCACCGGGCGCACCCGTCTCGTCCTCGCTCGCTGCGTTTTCCAGCGGTTCCGGCAAGTCCACGCCGTCACGTGACCGCGCCTTGCGTTTCGACCAGCGCGTCAGAAACGCCTCGTTCTCAAGAGTATCGACGTCCGCGGCACTATTGCCCGGCGCTTGCTTGCCTGGGGTGTTGCTCATCCTTCAGTCTCCTGCGACCAGTTCTTGCGTCTGCGTTTCTTTGGCTCGCGGGGAACGTAGTGAGCCACGACGAATTGCTCGAGGCGCTGGTATATTTCCGGCGGGATCGGCACGGCGAATACCTGGTCGTCGCTTTCCAGGCACCCGGATGCCGAATCCTGGTCAGCGGTGACCCGAAACGGCGTCAGATCACCTTCCGGCGATTCATGGCAGATAACAAACAGCGACGGGCTGTCACCGGTCAGGTTGTACCAGTAGTCTTCGGCCTGGTCCCGATAGAGCTCCAGTGAAAAGCCGGTCCAGAGGAACTGGGCATCGCTGTCGTTTTCGTAAATCGGTTTCTGCCCGGCGCCCTTGCCGACGAGATGTTCGCCCGCGACAACAGACACTGCGCGCCAGCTCGTCACAGACCATTGGCCCTGCTGTACCTGGCTGCGCTGCATGATTACGGCTATCGTGTGTCGTTCTGCGAGGCTCATTTCGATCAATAGTAGCTTAAACGATCAAAGAACGGTCATGTTAACGATGCGGCCAGTCGCGCAGTGTGCAGAGACCATGCCGACGCCAATGAACCGTGACCAGGTTGCGCGGATGACGTATCGTCCCGAAACGGCCTTTCTGTATGTACATGGGCCAATCTGGCAACTGCGGCAACTGGAATCCCGATGGTGAAGCCGAACTCCAACAGCGTCGATAATGCGCGAACAAGCAATTCCGACGAAGCAGCGGAACGCGCTGACGCGCCGCCGAGCTTCATGACGGTGAAACAGGTGGCGGCTTATTTGCAGGTCAACGAAAAGAAAGTTTACGGACTGGTGCAAGAGGGCAAGATTCCTGCGACCAAGCTGACGGGCAAATGGCTGTTTCCGCGCAATCTGGTTGACCAGTGGCTGCTGGAATCCAGTCACGGCGGATTGCTGACGGACCGCATTGTCATCGCCGGCAGCGACGACCCGCTGCTGTATCGAGCTCTCAGTCAGATTGCCACGTCACTGCAATCCCGTGCACTGATCAGCTATACCTCCACCGGCAGCCAGCTTGGGCTCGCGCTGCTAGCCAACCGGCGCGCCGACGTCTGCAGCGTCCACTGGGGGCCCGCGGCGGAGAGCTTCCAGCGCCATCCTGCGCTGCTGCGCCAATTCGTGCAGGCCGGTGAGTGGGCCCTCGTACGGTTGTATCGGCGGGAGCAGGGTTTGCTGGTCTCGCCGGGCCTGTGGTCCGCCAAAGACGGGATCGAAGGACTGTTTCGACGGGAAGTGCGCTGGGTCGAACGACAGGAGGGTGGCGGTTCGCAACGATTTATTCGCGAACTGATCTCGCAGCACGACCTGGACCCGTCGGACCGGCGCATCACCGGTCGCGCCGGTAGCGAGCGTGAAGCGGCGTCGCTGATCGCAATTGGGCAGGCCGAGATTGCCCCGGGGATTCGTGCCTCCGCGAATGAATTCGGACTCGACTTCCTCTCGATCGGCTGGGAAGCGTTTGACCTCGCGTTGCACCGTGGAATCTTCTTTCGCAGCCTGTTCCAGCATTTGCTCGACTACCTGCGCGGCAGCGACTGCCACCGCCATGTCAAGACGCTCGGCGGCTACGATCTCTCGGAGCTGGGCACGCTCATCTGGACGGGTGGTGATTGATCGCAGGGGTCGCAGATCGGCGCCGCTACCTGTCGATATCGATCTCGTGGTCGATGACGTGTTCGAGATCCAGAACAGGCACCGACAGCGTCATCCTGGCAGCCAGCTTGCCTGATTGAGGAAAATTGCCAGCTGCCATTGCGTCTTTCACGGCTTTTTCGAGTTCGCGTTGCGACGTGATCCCGACCAGCTTCAGAAAGCGGCGAATTTCAATGTTCAATTGATCCTTGTCGAAGTCCCTGTTGCTCATGATTACCTCCGTTGTTTGAGATTGCCCGTACCGAGCTTGCGCTCCAGCGTCTTGCGCGAGATACCGAGGCGTCGCGCCGCGGCCGATTTATTGCCGCCGCTGTCGTCGAGAACTCGAGTCATATGATGGCGTTTAACCTGCTCAAGTGTCCAGTCGGGTGGGTAACCGGATGGCGTGGTTCCTCCTGCCAGCGCGGGTGCGAGGACTTCGGTCAGCGACTGCAGCTGCGAAATCGCAGTCGGTTCGTCGACGAGCACGCGCTCCGTCTCCCGGATCCCGCATCGCCGTGAGTCGGCGTTGTCGATCGCATGGATCAGCGCCGCAACAAGCTCACTGTTCGAGACGGGCCGCAGCAATGCGTTGCATACACCATCGCGAAGCGCGTCGATCGCGGTTTCCGCCCGGTTCCTCTCGATGATGATCAGGACGGCGGGCGGCAGTTCTTCGCATTCGTCGAGCGCCTCGCGCATCCTCTCCCAGGGCGATTCGGGATCAATCAGGACCAGCACATGAAATCGGCATCGCCGCGCGAGTTGTCGCGCTTGCTCGACGTCCCGCACACTCTCAACCAGCAGGAAGTGCCGTGACAACGCGCGCTGGAGGCGTGATGCCTCGGGCCGGGCGCCACCAATAAGTAGAATCGAGCTGGATTGTGACAAAAATGCTCCGGTTCCCATGCGCGAGACGCGCGCATCGCGTCCGGCAAAAAACTCGCGGACAGACTATGCTTTGCGTCAGAATGACGCAAGAACATTGAAATTCGAAAACGATGTGTCCCCTGAGACCCAAAAGGATCGGTATTTGACTGCGATAAACGAGATGGTACGCGACCAGGTTACGGGCATTATCCTCGCCGGCGGTTTGGCCAGGCGTATGGGCGGCGTCGATAAGGGACTCGTTTCGATTAACGATCGGCCAATGATCGCCTGGGTGATCGACGCGCTCCGCTTGCAGGTGGCCGACATAGTGATCAATGCGAACCGCAATCACGATAAATATAGCGAGTTCGGATGTGCCGTTATAGACGACGGCAACCGGGAGTTCCGTGGGCCACTGGCGGGATTCGCAAGCGGAATGCAGGCGGCAAAGACGCCCTGGATCGTGGTCGTGCCCTGCGACTCGCCGCTGATCTGCGGTGATCTCGTGCGACGCTTGCATGCGGCATTGGCGAACGAAGGTTCGCAGATTGCAGTCGCCCACGACGGCGAGCGGCTGCAGCCTGTATTCGCGATGCTGCATCGGGATCTGTTCGCCGACCTTGTCGAGTATCTCGATGGCGGTGGGCGTAAGATCGATCACTGGTACGAACGGCACGGCTATGCGAGCGCCGATTTCAGCGATGCGATCGATACGTTTTCGAACGTCAACGCACCGGTGGACAAGCAGGAGCTGGAAGAAGAACTCGCAAAACACAAACAGCCAACTCCGACGGAAGATGAATGACATGAGCAGCAAATCCGACATCGATTGTTGCGCCGATGGCCACTTCGGTCCGGCGCTGAAGCTCGAAGATGCGCTGGCGCGCATTCTGGCCGATGCTCGACCAGTCCAGGGCATCGAGACACTCGCGATCCGCAGCGCGTTGGGCCGGGTGCTTGCCGGTGACGTCGTGTCGGCCATAGACGTCCCGGCGCACACGAACTCGGCGATGGACGGGTATGCGTATGCCAATAGAGATCTCCAGGCCGACGGTGAGACCCGCCTCGCGATTATTGGTGTTGCCGCGGCCGGCAAGCCGTTCACCGGTGCCGTCACTGCGGGCCAGTGCACCCGCATTCTGACCGGCGCGGCGATGCCGGCGGGTACGGATTCCGTGGTCATGCAAGAGAACGTCGAGCTCGACGGTGACATCGCGATTCTGGCGACAGGTCAAAAGGCCGGACAGCATGTGCGGCGCGCCGGCGAGGATATCGGTGCGGGTGAAGTGGCTCTGCGAGCCGGCACGCACCTGCGGCCCGCCGAGCTCGGCATCATCGCGTCACTCGGCGTGAGCGAGGTCAGTGTGCGCCAGCGCCCGCGCGTTGCGTTCTTCTCGACGGGAGACGAATTGAGGCACGTCGGTGAATCGCTTGAGAAAGGCCAGATTTACGACAGCAACCGGTACACGATCTACGGCATGCTGATGCGCCTCGGTGTCGAAGCAATCGACATGGGGGTTGTGCGCGATGAGCGTGATGCGGTGGCGCGGGCATTCGCGGACGCGGCGGCCGTAGCCGACGCCATCATTACATCCGGGGGCGTCTCGGTCGGCGATGCCGACTACGTGACCGAGACACTCGAACGCTCCGGTTCAGTAGGGTTCTGGAAAGTCGCAATGAAGCCCGGACGGCCACTCGCTTTCGGCCGCATCGGCAACGCGCTGTTCTTCGGGTTACCGGGCAATCCGGTATCGGTCATGGTCACCTTCTACCAGCTGGTGCAGCCGGCCCTGCAGTCGCTCGCCGGATTGCCGGATCCCGCGCCGCCGCTGAGTGTGACGGCAGTGTGCGGAGAAGCCCTGTGTACCAAGCCGGGTCGCCGCGAATTTCAGCGCGGCGCGCTTTCGCGGCAGCCGGACGGCCGTCTCGTCGTGCGCAGGACGGGCACCCAGGGTTCCGGGATTCTAAGTTCGATGAGCGCTGCGAATTGCTTTATCGTTCTTCCAGAGGACTGCGGTCCCGTTGCGGCAGGCGACGAGGTGATCGTGCAGCCATTTGCGGCCTTCGTTTGAACGGCGCGCAAGGAGTGGGAACAATATGAGTGCTTCTCTGAACGACCGCGAATTCGTCGCGCTGAACATCGCGGTCCTGACTGTTTCCGACAGTCGTAATGAGCAGACCGATAAGTCCGGCAAACTGCTGTCCGAGCGCCTGGGTAAGGCAGGCCATCACTTGGCGCATAAGCTGATCGTGCCCGATGACGTCTACAGGATTCGTGCCGCCGTCGCGGGCTGGATCGCCGATGACGATGTCGATGCCGTTATCACCACGGGCGGCACCGGAGTCACCGGGCGCGATGGCACACCCGAAGCCGTGAGGCCGCTGCTCGATAAAGTGATAGACGGCTTCGGGGAGATGTTTCGCAAGATCTCCTGGGAGCAGATCGGCACCTCGACGATACAGTCGCGTGCCCTGGCCGGCGTCGCGAACGGGACCTATGTCTTCTGCGTACCCGGTTCCTCGGGTGCCTGCGCCACGGCCTGGGACGACCTGATAAGCGCCCAGCTCGACCAGCGCACACGGCCCTGCAACCTGGCGGAACTGATGCCGAGGCTGCTCGAAACGTGACAGGCCCGTCAGGAACATCGACCATGCCTGCGCGTCTGCCGGTCTCGTGGCCCTGACGTCATGATGTTGCTGGTCGGCACTTCGAAAGGGCTTTTTCGTGTCTTCGCGGACGGTGAGAACGGGGACTGGCGTCTCGACGGTCCGCACCTGGCGGGCTACTCCGTGTTGCACACGCTGGTCGCGCCCGACGGCATGCTCTATGCCGCAACGTCACACGCGATCTGGGGCGCACATATCTACGCGAGCACCGACTTCGGCGCGACCTGGACGTCGCTCGAGGCCGCGCCGCAGCACGCTGCGGACAGCGGGCATGGCGCAACGCAAGCTATCTGGTACCTGGCCGCAGTGGGCGACGTCCTGTTCGCAGGTATCGATCCGGCCGGGCTCTTTCGCAGCGATGATCGCGGCCGGAGCTGGCAGCCTGTCGCCGGTCTCAACGAGCATCCGACACGCTCGACCTGGGAGCCCTCCAAGGGTTGTTTTGCGGTGCACTCGATCTACGTCGACGGACAGAACCCGGACGACATCGTCGCCGCCGTCTCGGCGGGCGGGGTGTATCGCAGTGACGATGGCGGCGAGACGTGGCAGCCCGCCAACGTCGGAGTGCGTGCCGAGAACCTGCCCGGGCCCTGGCCCGAGACCGGCCACAACGTGCATCGCGTCGTCAGGCATCCGACGATGCCCAGTCGGCTTTACCGCCAGTGTTACAACGGCGTCTACCGGAGTGACGACGCCGCACGAAGCTGGGTTGAAATCACCGACGGGTTGCCGAGCGATTTCGGCTACGGGATTGTGGTTGACCCGCATGACCCGGACACCGTATTCCAGATTCCGGAGTCGAGCTCGCATCTGCGCATGCCTGTCGACGGAATACTACGGGTGTACCGCAGCCGCGATGGGGGCGCCACCTGGGAGTCGGCGAGCGAGGGCATGCCGGCCGAACACGTTTACGTCACCGTGTTGCGCGAAGCCATGGCCACAGACTCGCGCGAGCCTTGCGGGGTCTACTTCGGGACATCGGGGGGGCAACTATTCGCGAGCGTGGACGCCGGCGACCGCTGGCAGGAAATCGCGAGCTACCTGCCTCGCGTTCTGAGCATAAAGGCCGTGGACGAGCTGCTGTGATGACAGCGCATTCGGGTTCACTGATCGAGGAGCTCGATGCTTACCAGGGAATCATCTGCGCGGTCGGCGCTGGCGGTAAGAAATCCGTCCTTTATCAACTGGTCCGCGAACACGCCGGCCGTATCGCCTTGACCACGACCGTGCATATGTCCGCGTTTCCCGAGGACCTCCAGGTCGAACGCATCGTCGACGATGAAACGATGTTACCGGATCGCGTTCTGGCCGCAGCGCGCTCAGGTTCCGTCGCTTATGCTTGCCCGTCGAAAAAGGCGGGCCGATACTCGGGCGTGTCGCCGGAGATGATCCGTTCGCTTCACGAGGATGGTGGTTTCGACGCGAGTTTCGTTAAGGCCGACGGCGCACGCATGCGCTGGATCAAGGCACCGGAGGAAGGCGAACCCTTACTCGTGCCGGGCGCCGATGTCGTGATTCCCGTGGTCTCGGCACGGGCGATCGGCGAACCGCTGGAAGAACGTGTGGCGCACCGCATTGAGCGTGTTGCAGCGGCAGCGGGCGTTGCGCCGGGAAAATTACTGACGCCGGAGGCCGTGGGACGCTTGCTGGCGAGCGATGCAGGTGCATTGCAGGGGACCGCCGGCGCACGCGTTGCGCCGGTTATCAACATGGTGGACAATGATCGGCAAGAAGAATTGGCGCGAGCCGCCGCGACTGCGGCGATCGAAATGACATCGCGCTTCGATCAGGTAGTTCTTTGTTGTCTGCGACGATCCTTGAGTCCCGTTGTTGCAGTGGTGACGAGATGAGCAAGATTGCCGTGCATATTCCCATGCCGCTTCGGCCGTTCGTTGACGATGCGATAGTCATGGATGCCGACGCCGACACTGTGGGTGCGGCGCTCGAACAGATCGGTGATCGCCACCCCGGGTTCCTGCAGCGGGTCATCGTAAGTGACGGTGAGCTTCGCCCGTACGTCAACGTCTTCGTCGGAACCGACGACGTGCGTTCACATAGCGGTCTGAAAACACCGCTGCACGATGGTGACGTCGTCAGCATCATTGCAGCCGTAGCGGGTGGCTGAGTCCATGCAATTCATCGATCGGAAGGGGCGCGGTCTGCGGGATCTCCGTATCTCGGTTACGGACCGGTGCAATTTTCGTTGCACTTATTGCATGCCCGAAGAAAAGTATCACCGAGACTTCAAGTTCCTGGCGACCGACCAGCGGCTGACGTTCAGCGAAATCGTGCGCGTCACGCGCCTGTTTGCTTCGGCCGGCGTTCGCAAGCTGCGTATTACGGGGGGAGAGCCGTTGCTGCGACCGGCGCTCGCGGACCTGATCGGTGATCTGCGCGCGCTGCCGGGCATCGAGGAGGTTGCGCTGACCACTAACGGCATCCTGCTGGCTCAACATGCGGCGGGGTTGAAGGCCGCAGGTCTGGATCGCGTGACGGTCAGCCTCGATGCACTCGACGAGAGGGTGTTCCGCGACATGAACGGCGGCCGCGGGAGTGTGGACCGCGTCTTCGAAGGCATCAATGCCGCACTCGAAGCGGACCTTACCCCAATCAAGATCAACGCGGTCGTGCAGCGCGGTGTCAACGACCATACCGTACCCGAGCTGCTGGAGCGGTTTCGCGGTTCTGGCGTCATCGTACGCCTGATCGAATTCATGGACGTCGGCAACATCAATCACTGGAAGGAAACCGACACCGTGCCGTCGGCTGAGTTGCGCGAGCGCATTGCCGAGCGCTGGCCGCTGAGGGAGGTGAGCAGCAATTACGATGGCGAGGTGTCTACCCGCTATGTGTACGAGGATGGCGCCGGTGAGATTGGTTTCATTTCGTCGGTGACCAATCCGTTCTGCGGGAGTTGCCACCGTGCCCGGCTGTCATCCGACGGCCAGCTGTTCACCTGCCTTTTTGCAACGATGGGCACCGACCTTCGCCAGCCGCTGCGAGACGGAGCCAGCGACGAAGAACTCGCCAAGATCATCCGGCAGGTGTGGACGCGGCGCGCGGATCGATACAGCGAGCAACGTGCTGCCCTGCGCCGGGAAGGCCGCGAAATTCAGAAAATGGAGATGTACTATATCGGCGGCTAGCCGGTGATGTGATGTTTTCCGTTCCGGTACACTGTAGTCGCCCGCCGAACGCTTTCTCCTGCGTCCTCCGCGAATCGGTCCGCCTCTGCTCAACAAATTCCATTTAACGAATTATCCTGGGATGTCCGGGTGCTTGGACAAACGGCCAATCAATTCGCCTGTGAAGCCCTTGGCCAGGTAGTCGAAACCGTCGTCACCATTGCCGTTTGATCAGCCGAGCAAGAAAAGACTGTTCAGGGTCGTCCTCGTTATTCGGTTGGTCCGTCAAATCTGCCGGCAACGAGCGCGACGACGGCCAGCCCCAGCCCGTAGCCGCCGGTTTCTCGATTGCGGCTGTCATCCAGACGGGTGAACGCTTTGAATACGGTTTCACGCTCGTCAACCGGAACGCCCTGGCCATCGTCTTCGACAGTCAATGCGTAATCGCTACCAACCTGCACCGCGCCCAAAAGCACTTTTCGCCGGCCGTACTTGCTCGCGTTGACCAGTAGATTGCTAAGTGCGAGCTCCATCAGACGCGGATCCATACGGACCGTGTCGGGAGTCGAGTCAGCGCCCTCATCGACGAGGATTACATCGCCGGGTGCTTTGTCGATGATCTTGCCGATCCAGTTGCCGTCGGTGAGCACCTCCAGGCCGAGTTCGATCGCATAGTCACGCTCCGGTGGTTTGAATTCGACGACTTCGGAAAGCGGCAATCCAGCCACGTCCACGCCCACAAAGCGTGTATTGGCTTGGCCAAAAAACGCGTGGGTTGGACCGTATGCCATAGCCCACAGCGGCTCCCAGGCGCCAATTCGACGGCTTTTCTACCTCGGGCTGTTCGGCCGCCTGGCAGGGCGCTGCCAGGAAGGCGAGCGATACCAGCCACCAAAATTGTCGGGTCATGCGGCACACCTCCACGGTCCTGTGGACACAACACTCAGTGTCGTAAGCAAACCGTCACAGGCCGGTATTAATGGTGTATGAAGTTTGTGCAAAAATGTAGAGGGAGCTTCCTTACACATTCACACATTGTTGCGCAATATCACGACAGACCGCTCTTGCCAAAAGGGATAGGGTTTGAGTATGGGCAAAAAGGAGCCGATGCGATGAAAGCGCGTACTTCATGTTTTTTTGGTTTCGTACTTCTGGCGATGGCTGGTTGTGGGTCCGGATCGTCGGCAACAGGTGATCCCCCGCAACCGGCGCAGGGCCTCCTGACTCCGGTAGCAAGTGCCGCGGCACTCGAAGCGTTACTAAAAGGCGGCCTCACAGCCATGGCCAATCCGGAGCAGTTAGCCGTGGCCGATACGGCGGCCTCGACCTCGGCGGGTACCGGCAATTACACGGGTACCTATACGCAGGAAATGAACGTCGACGAGCTTGATGCGGTGCGCTACGACGGGGAACACCTGTATGTGGCTCCACGCCGCTATTTTCACTGTTGCTTCATTCTCGCCGAGGCGGGCTCGCCCGTGGATGCTGCGCGGCCCGAGCCCGAACGTTCAATCCGGATTCTAGCGACCGATCCGGCCAACGGCGATGCGGGCGTCGTTAGCACGATCCCACTGGAGGACGGTGTTTCCGTGCAGGGCATGTACGTTGAGGAGGACAGGCTTTTCGCGCTCACCGCGCGTGCTACTTACGGCCTGTACGGTGCGCTCTGGACCGATCTGGCGATTTGGGCTCCGGATGATATGGGCTTCCAGCTCTATGACATAAGCGACAAGGCGAACCCGAGCCTCGAGATCGAGGCGATGATCGACGGCGTGTTTGTCGAGAGCCGGCGCATCGGTAATATGGTCTACGTCGTCAGCCGCTACACACCCTGGATCGAGGGCTTGCACTACTCCGTGCAAACGCCGGAGCAGCAGGCGGAAAACGAGGCGCTGCTCGCAAGCGCTACGCTTGACGATCTGTTGCCAAAGATTACGATCGGTGGCGAGACACAACAGCTCGTTACGCCCGAAAACTGTTACGTTACAACCGGTGAAAATCAACCCTACGCGGTGATCACGAGCATCACGGCGATTCCGCTCGACGATCCCAATAACTTCACGACCGCCTGCTACAACGAATCTGCATACGGAGCTTATGTTTCGGAGAGCGCGTTTTATTTTACTGAGCTAAGGCACGACCAGGCATTTGAGAGCAACATAACGCGCGTTCACAAGTTTGCGCTGGCTGGCACGAGCGTCAGTTACCGCGGTTCGGCCGACATTGACGGGGTCGTATGGCGCGGTGGGCAGGCGGATTTTCGGATGAGCGAACACAATGGCGACCTCCGCCTGATGGCTTCGCAATTCGACTGGAGCAACGACGACTTTGTTGACCACCAACTCTTCATTCTGCGGGAATCGAGCACACGACCGGATCTCGACATCGTGTCGATGCTGCCTAACGACAGTCGACCCGCGGAAATTGGTAAGCCGAATGAGTCACTCTATGGGGTACGGTTCCTCGGCGACACGGTCTATGCAGTGACTTTTGAGCAAATCGATCCGCTATATGCAATCGATCTATCCAATCCGGATGATCCGTTCATCGCGGGCGAGTTGCAGGTGACGGGCGTCTCTGATTTTCTCCACCCGGTTAACGAGGCTTTGCTGCTTGGGCTCGGCCGCAGCGAGCAAGGGGCCCTCAAGCTTGAGTTGTTCGACGTATCAAACATCGCGCAGCCGCTGTCTCGCGGCAGCTCGACTATCGGTGGGAGCGGTTCCTATAGTGAGGCACTCTATGATCGTCACGCCTTTACTTATCAGGCAGACATCAATGGTGTCGATCGCCTCGCAATCCCGGCCCAGATCTATGGCGTAGATAACAGCTGGCAGTTCGAGGGATCTGAACTCCATCTGTTCGAGATTCTCGACAAGAACACGCCGTCGCTCGCAGCGCTGAACCGCGTTGGTGTCATCGCGCCGCTACCGGCGGATCCTGAATCGCCGGACTGGGTGGAGCGCAGCCGGTCGTTCCTTCACGGCGATACGGTGTACTACATCCGTGATGAAGAAGTGTGGGCGGCATTCTGGCAATCACCATCCCTAATGAATGGACCGTTCTAAGCGCACCGTGTCATTCAGTGGTAAGCAAAAGGCCCCTTTCGGGGCCTTTTATTATTAGGCCTGCATAAAACGAATGCCCAAGGCAGCCCGGGTTTCACCGGCTGTCTGCTGTATTGGACATGCGCGGAGCAGCTCCACGGGTCATAATGGTCGCGAAGGCGCTTGCAAGTGCGCCGTATGGGATTTAAAAACGACAATGTCATTTTTCGCGGAACTGAAGCGACGTAACGTGGTGCGTGTAGGCCTCGCCTACATCGTCATTGGCTGGCTGCTTGCGCAGGTCGCCGAGTTTGCGTTCGAGAACTTCGGTGCGCCCGAGTGGGTACTCAAGACCTTTGTCGTGATGCTGCTGCTCGGGCTGCCATTGGTCCTGTTCTTCGCGTGGGCATTCGAGCTCACGCCTGAAGGCGTCAAGCGTGAGAAAGATGTCGATCGCAGCCAGTCGATAACGCCGCAAACCGGACAGAAACTCAACCGGCTGACGTTCACAGTCATGGCCCTGGCAATCGCCTATTTCGCCCTGGATAAGTTCGTCATTAGCAACGCGCCGGAGGCGCAGCCCGAAGCGGCAGCAACGCAAGTCAGCGCCGACCCGCAAAAGTCGATTGCGGTGCTGCCTTTCGTGGATATGAGTCCGGGCAAGGACCAGGAGTATTTCACGGACGGCCTCACGGAGAACCTGCTCAACGCACTGGCCCAGGTGAGTGAGTTGAAAGTGGCCGGGCGTACTTCTTCGTTCGCGTTCAAGAATCGCAACGAAGACCTGCGCAGCATCGGTGAGCAACTGCGAGTGGCGCACGTGCTCGAGGGCAGCGTGCAGAAAAGCGGTGTGCAGATTCGCATCACGGCACAGCTGATTAACGCCGAAGACGGCTACCACCTGTGGTCACAAACCTACGATCGTACGCTGGAAGATATCTTTGCCGTGCAGGACGAAATCGCAAGCGAAGTCGCCAGGGCGATGCGCGTTGCCTTGCTCGGACACAGCGCCGAGGTTCACGAGCCTGTCTCGCAAACGACAGGAAATGCCTATAACGATTACCTCAAGGGTCATCATGAGGCTAATCGCGGCAATCTGCAGGGGAATGAGCGTGCGCTCAGTTATTTTGAGCGCGCCCTGCAACAGGACCCGAACCTGGCGCTGGCCTGGGCCGGAAAATCGGAGTCGCAGGCCTATATCACCGGTTTTATCGACACGGACTTTACGATCGGCTTTGAAGAGGCCCGGAGCAGTGCGCTGCGTGCGTTAGAGTTAAATCCGGATCTGCCGGAGGGGCATGTGGCGCTCGCGGGTATCCAGCAATCTTACGACTGGGATTGGACTGCCGCCGAGGCCTCGTTCAATTTGGCGCTTGCCCTGCGGCCAGGTGATACCACTATCCGATTGCAACTGGCGCGACTCAAGAGTTCGCTCGGCAGGCGTGATGAAGCGTTCGCCGACGTACAGCAGGTTGTCGAGCAGGATCCCCTGAACTGGGATGCCCAGAGAAGTCTCGCCGCCGGCCTGGCCGCGCGCGGACATTTCGACGAGGCGCTGCGCATATTTGATCAATTGGAGGAAGCCGACGCGAGCCGCACGGCGCTCTACTGGGGTCGCGGCAACCTGTGGTTGATGCAGGGTAACTACGAACGGGCGTTAGAGGAAT
>JAIBDF010000222.1 GCA_024679535.1 Chromatiales bacterium | reverse complement strand
CCACCGGGATGAGGGCGTCTACGGAGCAGCCTTCATTGCAGCACTTGGCGCGGCCATTCCCGCGGCCACGGATATCGATTCGGCACTGGATATAGCGTTGCAATTTATTCCCGCGACCAGTGCCGCAGCAGAAGCTGTCGCGTTTGCGAGAACACTCGGCAATACCGGCGATGCGGTGGATCAACTGCATCGGAAATTTGACGGCCTTTCGCCTGTGCATACCCTGAACAATCTGGCAGTTGTTGTCTGGGCGCTGCACACGTTTCGGCACGACTTCAGTGCGGCGATTTGCAACGCAGTCATGGCGGGCTGGGACACCGACTGCAATGGTGCAACCGTCGGTGGCCTCATGGGCTTGGCTGGTGCGACGATCGATGAGCGTTGGACGCGACCCTGGCGCGGCCGTATCGCAACCAATCTTGCAGGCGTTGGCGAAACGACTATTGACGACGTCGTCGCGCGTACGCTCGTTGTTGCAGAGCGTCTGATGCCAGCCCTCAACTAAACATTGCGCCAAAAAAAACGGCCCCATCAAGGGGCCGTTTTGATTCTGCCGAGTCGAGTACAACTCTCAGCATGTGTTTTACAGACTTACAGGTCGAAGCGGTCGAGCCTCATTACCTTGGTCCATGCATCAACGAAGTCGTGCACAAACTTCTCCTCACCATCGTTCGCCGCATACACTTCGGCAACGGCACGCAACTCGGAGTGTGACCCAAAGATCAGATCGACAGGCGTCGCGCTCCATTTGACCTCGCCTGTGGTGCGATCCTTGCCCTCGTAGATACCGTCTGCCTTGGCCGACTTGCTCCACTGCGTCGACATGCCGAGCAGATTCACGAAGAAATCATTGCTCAACGCGCCAGGCTGGTCGGTGAACACGCCATGCTCAGCCGCTCCGGCGTTGGCGTTCAGCGCCCGCATTCCACCAACCAGCACGGTCATCTCAGGTACGGTCAGCGTCAGCATGTTGGCCTTGTCGACCAGCATTTCTGCCGGGGAACGGTAGTTTCCGTCACCAAAGTAGTTCCGGAACCCATCCGCAGTCGGCTCCAGCACGGCAAAAGATCCCACGTCAGTCTGTGCCTGTGTCGCGTCGGTCCGTCCTGGCGCGAAGGCAACCTGCACATCATGTCCTGCATCTTTTGCAGCCTTCTCGACAGCTGCAGCTCCACCCAGAACGATCAGATCGGCGAGCGATACCTGCTTGCCCCCTGACTGCGAACGATTGAAGGCCTTCTGAATGCCCTTCAGCTCTTTCAACACTTTCGCCAGCTCTTTGGGATTATTAACAGCCCAATCCTTCTGCGGGGCGAGGCTAATACGTGCGCCATTTGCACCACCGCGCATGTCGGTACCGCGGAACGAAGCCGCGGACGACCATGCTGTGCGGACCAGCTCAGACACCGTCAATCCGGAATCCAGAATGTCAGCCTTGAGTGAGGCAATATCCGCGGCGTTGATCAACTCATGATTCACCGCCGGTACCGGGTCCTGCCAAATCAGAACTTCTTCCGGAACCCCAGCGCCGATGTAGCGAGCACGGGGACCCATGTCGCGGTGTGTCAGCTTGAACCAGGCTTTCGCAAAGGCCAGCTCAAATTCCTCCGGGTTTTTCTGGAAGCGTTTGGAGATCTCGCGGTAGCTGGGATCAAACTTCAGTGAAAGGTCGGTGGTCATCATGATCGGCGCATGCCGTTTTGCCGGATCATGCGCATCAGGAACGAGAGTTGAGGCCTGATCGTCGGCGGGGATCCACTGTATGGCACCTGCCGGGCTGCGAGTCTGCACCCACTCAAAGCCGAACAGATTATCCATGTAGTTTGTGGTCCATTCCGCCGGACTAAACGTCCAGGCACCTTCCAGACCACTTGTGATGGTATCGACACCTTTGCCGCTTCCACACTTGTTGGTCCAGCCGAAGCCCTGCTCTTCAATATCAGCAGCGGCGGGCTCAGGCCCTACGCAACCTTTTGGTGATGCAGCGCCGTGGGCTTTACCGAAGGTGTGGCCACCCGCGATAAGAGCAACTGTTTCCTCATCGTTCATCGCCATACGGCCAAAGGTTTCACGAATGTCCTTTGCGGCAAGCAGTGGATCCGGGTTGCCGTTCGGTCCTTCCGGATTCACATAGATAAGACCCATCTGCACAGCAGCCAGCGGGTTCGCGAGTTTCCGGTCGCCGCTGTAACGCTCATCAGCGAGGAATTCGGTCTCCGGACCCCAGTACATGAGGTCGGCTTCCCAGTCGTCCTCACGGCCGCCCGCAAAACCGAACGTCTTGAAGCCCATCGACTCGAGGGCGACGTTACCAGTCAAAACCATCAGGTCGGCCCAGGAAAGCTTGCTGCCATACTTCTGCTTCACAGGCCACAGGAGGCGCCGTGCCTTGTCGAGATTCGCGTTATCGGGCCAGCTGTTCAGTGGCTCAAAGCGCTGTTGCCCGCCGGCCGCACCACCGCGACCGTCAGCGACGCGATAAACACCGGCGCTGTGCCAGGCCATGCGAATAAAGAACGGACCGTAGTGACCGTAATCGGCAGGCCACCAGTCTTGTGACGATGTCATCAGCGCTTCGATGTCCTTCTT
>JAIBDF010000158.1 GCA_024679535.1 Chromatiales bacterium | reverse complement strand
TAAATTACGCTCAGACACAAACCTGCGAGGATGCTATGTTCTGGAAACGTGTCGGCCTGTTCTGGGTCATCGTACTTACACTGGTCGTTAGTGCCTGTGTGACAACCACTGTGAAGCCGGAAGACTGTCCGGCGGGTACTCAAAAGCTCGCCGGGTGTCCGCCGATGGGCGCAATTCGCGATTCCGATACAGAGAATCTGTATGTCGAACGGACCTGGGGATACGCCGAAGAACTGGCCGTTGACCCGATTCTTCTTGGGCGAGATTCAGAAAACCTGATCGTAGACGGAATGGCGAAATTTATTGGTTCGACCGACCAGGGAGCGCTCTATGCGCTCGCAACACGAATCTGGATGATCGAAAGCGCCGAGCACACGATTGATGTCGTGTACTACATTTTTCGCGATGACCTGGCAGGCCACGCCATCCTCGGCGCGCTCTGCGCTGCCGTACAGCGTGGTGTTGATGTGCGCTTCATGGTCGACTCGCTGGGTTCGTCAACGCTGAAGAAGGGCAATCTCAAAGCACTGCAGAGTTGTGCGCTGAAGGCCGGCTTTATGCGTAACGCCGACGGGGAAATCACGGTGCACAAAGCACGCGTGCAAGCGGTCATTTTCAATGCATCATCAAAGACGTCTTCAAACGTGAACCGTCGTTCGCACGACAAACTCATCGCGGTGGACGCCCGCTTTCCTGGCAAGGCTTACGCGATTACCGGTGGCCGGAACGTGTCGCTCGACTACTACGGTACTCTCGAGGATGGCTCCCCAAATACACACACGTATCGAGATGCGGACATCCTGGTACACGGGCCGGCGGATGCCAGCCACGATGGTGTGCCGTTGGGGGTAGGCGTTGAAACCTACTATTCCCTGCTGTTTGAATTTGATAAGAACAAGTCATTGAAAATGAAGCGTGACCCAGCCAATGCTTATCGAAAAGAAAGAGACGGATTTCGCGAGAGCCTTGCTACGCTGAAAGCGCTCCCGAATGTGCGCGAGCGCTATGACAACATGGACGAGTATGTGTCTCAGGGATTCCACGACGCAGACCTGTTGTTGGGGCACGAGATCGCCAATGTCATTAACAAAAACGTCGTAACCAAAGCAGTAGAGAATCAGGCTGAAAGCCCAAACTCGATAACCCGAATTCTCGGCCAGCTGCGAGATAGCGACCACAAGCTTGTCCGCATCGTGTCACCGTACTTGTTCCTCGCTCGCTATACGGACGACGATGGCAACGTGATTTTCGATGACGCGGCGGACATACTCGATTGGCTCGAACGGAATCCTGACAGCCGCCTTGAAATAGTGACGAACTCTGTACTCACGGGCGAAAACATCTTTACTCAGTCGGTAATCGATATGGACCTGGCGCCCCGGTTGCTTCTGTCGGAAGAACAGCGGGCTCAGTGGACAAAGAGTGCTGAAGAGAGCGAGTTAAATCCGGACTTTGTTGGAAGCGAGGAATGGCTCAGAGCGGTCAATCATCCGAGGCTTGCTATTTACGAGACAGGGAAATTGGACGACGTGACGTTCGGCGGTGACTACCACCACTCGAAATTACATGCGAAATACGTAATCGGTGATGACGTAGGATACGTCGGCACGTCGAACCTGGACTACCGCTCGAGACTTTACAACAGTGAAATGGGCTTCTTCTTCCGCAGCGAGGAGCTTGCCAAGGATATCAACGACAACACTGACTATCTCATTAGTCTCTCATACAGGTGGGGATCGCCTGAGTGGCTGGAGATGCGTCAGCGGATGCGTGAATCGGACGGGTCGAAAGCATCCGCGGTCAGGAAACAGCGCGGGCTCTACAAGACTCTCGAGAAAAGCGGGCTGATATGGTGGTTCTGATCGGCACCAAAAAGTTATAAGTCGGTGCCCGGCACCAGAAGCAAATAAGTTATAAGTCGGTGCCCGGCACCAGAAGCACCAATAAGTTATAAGTCGGTGCCCGGCACCAGAAGCACGGCACCAGAAGCAAAACAGAAGGACACAGAAATGAGAACAAAATCACTGTTGGCCATGATTGCCGTCGGACTGACGGCGATGGCACTGGTCGTGCCGGCGTGGCGTGTAATGGCCGGAGTCTAAGCAGCGCCAGACCGATACTGGGTGCTTGGCGACTTTGAGCGCGTGAACTAGCCAAACAGATGCCAAGGTAGAGTGTATGGACCAAAAATCCAAAGACAGAGAACAGCTCGATCGCCTCTTTTCTGAAATCACTCATGCATCGGGGTGCTGCAGTGGTCACTGACGGAGAACGCGAGCAAGTGGCGCGCCGAAATCAGGAAGACGCTCAAAGGCGGAGGCTAGCTCCAATGTCAGGACAAGACTCACGCGCATCGCTTCTTTGTACCAAACTGCAGCGTCCGACGGTTCCGGCCACGTTTGTGCCCAGGGCAAGGCTAACCGAGCGCGTGGGAAGCGACACGGACTTACGCGCGGTTCTCGTTACGGCGCCCGCCGGCTATGGCAAAAGCACTCTCGTTGCCAGTTGGCTGCAGGGGCTGCAAAGGCCTGCCGCATGGTTGTCACTTGACGACGACAACAGCGATATCCATCAATTCCTGAGTTACGTTGTCGCAGCAGTACGAACGATCTTTCCAGAGGCACTTCCCAACACGTTTGCCATCACTGAGGCATCGGCGATGCCGCCGATGCGGGCACTCGTGCCCACGCTGGTCAATGACCTCGCTGAGGTGCCGGAGAATTTCATCCTGGTGCTTGATGACGTTCACTGTATTCGGGACCAGGATACCCTCGAAGTTCTGAAAGCGATCTTGTGCGAAGCGCCGGATTGCCTTCGCCTGGTGGCGATTGGGCGCCGTGATCTGCCGCTGCCGATCGCTTCGCTGCGTGCCAGCGGTGCCTTGATCGAAGTGAGGGCGCGCGACCTTCGATTTACCGGCGAAGAAGTCGCCCGGTTCCTGCATGTCTCAACAGGAAAGACGGTCGACGACGCCACTGTCTCGGCCATAACGGAGAAGACGGAAGGCTGGATCACCGGCTTGTACCTTGCCGTTCTGGCTACGCGCGACGAGGAAGAACCGATCCAAAAGATCCAGGCGCTGAAGGGAAAAACGCGATTTGTCGCCGACTACTTATTAAACGAAGTGATCGATCGCCAACCTTCCAGCTTCCGTAACATGTTGCTCTGTATGGCCGTCCTCGACCGCTTCTGCGCGCCACTTTGCGACGCCGTGATATCCGCGAGGGGCGAGTTTGCAGAAGACGCCTGCAGTGGGGAGGGTTTCATTGACTGGCTGCGGAGCAAGAATCTTTTTGTCATCGCTCTGGATGAAGAGAATCGGTGGTTCCGGTTTCATCACCTGTTCGCGGAGTTGCTGCGCGTTCAGCTGAAGCGCAGCGCCGACGCAGTGTCGATCGATGCGATGCACAGTTGTGCAAGTGAGTGGTTTGAAAGCCAGGGACTGCTTGACGAGGCTATCCACCATGCGCTCAAGGGAAGCGATGCGGAGCGGGCTGGTGACATCGTCGAGCGATACCGGGGAGCCGAGTTCGATTCGAATCGCTGGTATGTCGTACAACGTTGGATGGCGTTGTTGCCGGACGAAATCAAGCAGCGCCGGCACCGGTTGCAGCTGGCCACAGCATGGCTGCTGGACGACGAGTTTCGGGTCGCAGAGATTCCTGCTGTCCTCGAGCGCGCTGAAGCTCTGCTCGAAAATGAACCGGACGACTTGCTGTCGCTCGGAGAGCTGCTCTATTTCAAAGCGTACATCTGTTTCTGGAGTGGAGACGGGCAAAGCGCGGCGGCGTTTCTCAAGCGTGTACTGGAACTCGCCCCGGAGAATCCTGATTCATTCTTGAGAGCACAGGCGGAGCTGTTTGCAGGAATGTCAGCTTTCCTGAACGGGCAGGGGGATGCAGCTATCGATACGTTCGATCGCCGTCTCCGCGAACAAGGTGATGATTCGAGCATGCTGTGCGAGCGTCTAACCTTTGGCAAGGCGACGCTGCGATTGCTGCAGGCCGACCTTGCGCCGGCAGAACGGGCCAGCCAACAACTGCGAGACAATGCGCAACGCGCAGGGCACACCTTTGTTTCCTGTTGGGGTGACTACATGCTCGGGCTCATTGCGCTGCAACGCCTTGATCTTCGCGAGGCGCGCCAACGCTTCGATAAGCTCGTGAAGAATCGCTACGTTGCCCATTTGCGTGCTGCGATCGATTCCATGGTTGGCAGTGCGATCGTCTCAGAACTACTTGGAGAATCGGAGCGGGCCGATCGCTACCTGGAGATTGCGAGGGAATATGCCGATTGGGCGGTAGACCCGATGTATTTCGATCTGGCTTGTTCCGGCGAGGCAAGAGTCGCGCTGCTTCGTGGCAACATCGATGCGGCGGTCCGGTGGCAACGAAGCTACGACGTGGCGCCAAACGTGCCGTCAATGTTATATTTCCTCGACGACCCTGGATTAACGGTGTGCCGGGTTTTGGTAGCGACGAAAAAGAGCGCCGAGCTGGATGAGGCTGCGCGTAAGCTGCGGGAAATGCGACAGCAGATCGAGGCTCTGCACAACCGCTATCAGACCGTAGAGGTAGTTGCTCTGCAAGCTCTGGTCGCGGATCGACAAGGGCGCGCAGATGAAGCGCTTGAGTTTCTTGACCAGGCGCTAGAGCTGGCACAGCCTGGTGAGTGGATTCGTCCATTCGTCGAACCCGGCGCTGGAATGAAGGCCCTGCTGCAACGTCGAATGGCCAGCGGCGATACGAAGCAGGACCAGATCCTCCGAATACTGGATGCTTTCGGCTCATCATCCACAGGCAATGGAGCTGCAAGTCCATTGCCGGAACCACTGACGTGGCGTGAACAACAGGTGATGCGACTACTGGCCCAGCGCATGCGCAACAAGGAGATTTCGGCGCAGCTGAATATCTCGTCAACAACCGTCAAATCCCACCTCAGGAATATCTTCCAGAAGCTCGACGTCCATGAGCGTCGTGACGCGGTCGCTCGAGCCACCGAACTCGGCATCGTCAGCTAACAACGCCTTTTCGGTCTTCTACTCCCTTTTTGCGCCATTTGGTGGGATGCGTACTTGCGCGGCAAGGTCTAGCCGCGCATGCATGGAGTCCCAACAGTCAGCGCACGGCCCGACGGCGCAGTCCGAACTGCAAACGTCCTACAGCATCGAGGTTGAAGGGCGGCTGCAGCACGACTGGTCCGAGTTTTTTTCCGGTATGCAGATCGAAGAGTTCGTCCGGGCTGATCAGTCCGTCGTAACCAAAATTACCGGAAGCGTACGGGACCAGTCCGAGCTGTCAGGACTACTGAGCGCACTCGCGAATCTTGATATGCCGATCGTGTCGGTTAACACGATTGCCGCAGGCGATTCCGGGAATTCTTGAACAAGAATCTGCACCAAAACCAGAGCACAGAGCAACTTAAGGCACATAGTCGGAGATTGAAATGAACAACAACACGAGCACAAGTTACACTCGCCTGACGGCAGTCGCCGTTGCGCTGCTATTGGCGGTGCCAACCGTGGTCCTGGGCCAGTCTCACGACGCCTACCAACGGGACGAGAAGATCATAGAACAGGCGTTCCCCACCGAGCAGCCGTACTCGCCCTGGGTGGATCAGAATTTTCCGGAGCGGCCGCTGTTCGGCGACACCCACATGCACACAGCCCAGTCCTTCGATGCCGTTTCTTTCGGCACATCGCTGGGACCGGAAGATGCGTATCAATTTGCCCGAGGTGAAGAAGTGGTTTCCTCAACCGGTGTGCGCGGTAAGCTGAGTCGACCGCTGGACTTTCTGGTGGTTGCTGATCACGCTGAGAACATGGGCACCATGACCGCGATCTTGGATGGGCTGCCCGAGGTCATGACCGATGAAACCATACGGGAATGGCACAAGCATCTCAAGGCGGGCGGGGACGCCGCCATGATCCCTTACTACGCCATCCTCAAAATGGTCGGCGAGGGCACGCCCATGCCCGACGTGTTGACCAACAAGCGGCTGACCCAGTCTATCTGGGAGAAAAATAACGCCGTCGCCGAGAAGTACAATGAGCCGGGACGTTTCACCGCCTTCATCGGCTATGAGTGGTCGTCCAATGCCGGCGGCAACAACCTGCACCGGGTTGTGATGTATCGCGATGCATCGGACAAGGCCAACCAGATGATCCC
>JAIBDF010000053.1 GCA_024679535.1 Chromatiales bacterium | reverse complement strand
GACATCGTGAGCGATGTCGCATTCTCCCACTGGCGAGCCGAACAGGACGCCGCCACCTTTTTGGGCGGCGAGCGCTATCGCGATTTCTACAAGCGCATAGTGGCCGCGATGGACACATTGCTCCTCGATGCTTCCTGGCATGATCTGGCTGTCTTTGCGCATGGCGGAACGAATGCCGCGATTCTCGGATGGGCCACAGGAGTTGGCCTGCAGGCATTTGGCCTTCTCGACCAGTCAACGTGCTGCCTCAATGTAATCGACTTCGATTTCGACGAGGATGGCGCGATGTTACGCAAGACAATTCGTGGCATGAATATCACGGCCGATGATCCGGTCATGCGCACGCGTGACGCCGGGGATATGGAAGTGCTCGCGCGGCGTCTTCTCAGGTCGCAGCAGTAACGTCAGCAACACGTTCATATGGAAAGATCTGACGGATTTCCACCTATCGAGCGACGGGATGCGCGCATCCTGGTGCTGGGCAGTCTGCCTGGCCGGAAATCGATTGCAGAACAACAGTATTACGCCCATCCGCAAAATGCATTTTGGCGGATCATGGGGGAAGTATTTGGAATCACTGGTGAATATCATCTTCGCTGCATCCAGTTAAGAGAACGCCAGGTTGCATTGTGGGATGTTCTTAAGAGCTCCCACAGACCGGGTAGTCTCGATTCGGATATCCGCATAAGCAGCGCGCAGCCGAATGACTTCGACGAGTTTTTTGAACAACACCCGGCCATCGAGTTAGTGGCCTTTAACGGCAAGAAGGCAGAACAGATGTTCAACCGTTTCGTGGACTCGGCGATAACTCCGCGCAAGGTTGAGCAAATCGGTCTGCCGTCAACCAGTCCGGCCTACGCGGCTATGCCGTTCTCCGGTAAGCTGTCCGCCTGGCGCAAGGCACTTTTGCCGGTACTGGAAAAAGAATAGGGACTGGGGAATCATCGGAGGCGAGGATTCATGAGCAACGAGCAGATACTGTTACCCATGCTGGGCATGATGGTTTTGACGGCCGTCGTATGGTTTGTCCTGTACGCCAAACGCATTCCTGCCATGCGTCGGGCCGGCAAGCCCACGCAGGCCTACACCACGCCTGACAAGGGAGCGGCATTTTTACCGGAGGAGGTCAGCTATCCGGCCAACAACCTAAGAAACCTGTTCGAGTTACCCGTGTTGTTTTACGCGCTGTGCCTGTACCTGTATGTCACTTCGTCGGCAGGGTCCGCCGATGTCATTGCGGCGTGGTTGTTCCTGGTATTTCGCATTGTGCACAGTGCGATTCATTGCACGGTGAACATCGTCATCATGCGATTTGCCGCCTACAGCGCCGCTGCGCTGGCACTTTGGTTCATGCTGGGAAGAGCAGTGTGGGGTGCCCTGTAGGACGGCGTTGCGCTAAGGATCAGAGTGCGCTGTCCCCGGTTTCGCCGGTGCGAATGCGCCAGACCTGGTCGATCGTCGTGACGAATATCTTCCCATCGCCGACCTTGCCGGTTTTGGCAGCGTTGACGATGGCCTCGACCACGCGCTCGACAAGATCATCGGAAACCGCTACCTCAATCTTGGCTTTTGGAAGAAAATCAACGACATACTCGGCTCCACGATACAGTTCCGTATGGCCGCGCTGGCGTCCGAAGCCCTTGACTTCACTGACGGTCATTCCCTGGATGCCGACCTCACCCAGCGCATTACGTACGTCATCGAGGCGAAAGGGTTTTACAATGGCGGTCACAAGCTTCATTCGTCGGATCTCCATAGCCGGCAAGCGATGGTGCGTATGCTAACAAAGACATTAATGAAAGACCCACCTGGATTACCGTATTACGGTGCCGCAGTTGCCTATGCCGCAACGGCCTATGTCGCAGGCTTTGCCGGACTGTTTGCGGCCAGTGGGGTCGTTAATGCGACAGCGACCCTGTTACTGGCGCATGGCATGGTCATCGCGGCCTACATGATTCATGAATGTGGGCACAACGCGGTGTTCAACCACAGCCGTTACAACGCCTACCTCGGGCGAGTCATGAGCTGGTTCTGCGGAGCGGCCTATGGCACGTACGAAGACATGCGGTACAAACATTTTCGCCACCATGTCGATAACGATGACGCAGTCTGGTTCGACTACGACCGATTTTTTGAGACCCACCCGACTGTCACAAAGATCGTTCGCGTTCTGGAGTGGTTCTATATTCCCGCGCACGATCTCATCATGCACGGCGTCATGATTTTCACATCGTTCATCATTCCGCAACGGCACGACCAGCGCGTGCGCAATGTTGCAGTGATTTTGATACGCGGCGGCATCTATACAGCCTTGCTGATTTATTTCCCCAAAGTCGCGATTCTCTATGCCGTGGCTTATCTGCTCATGATGCAGGTTCTGCGTTTCATGGATAGCGTGCAACATGACTACCCGTACAATCTGACTTTGTTCGAGTACGTCAAGCCACCGCATAAGGGCGACGCCGCATGGGAGCAGGAGCATACGTTTAGCAACCCGATCAGTTTGCGATTTCCCAAGCTCAACTGGCTGGTGCTGAATTTCGGCTATCACAATGCACACCATGCAGATATGAATTTGCCGTTTTACCGTCTGCCGGCGTTACACGAGGAACTCACGGGTAATGACCCAGCTCGCGTCATTCCGTTTGCCGCGCAGCTAAAGCTGTTTCATCGCAATCGTGTCAACAGAATTTACAATCCTCAACCAGAAGATTATCCGAAAGGTGGGGCGTACCTGCGGACGGCGCAGTCGGGGCGGGGCCCGATCGGCGGAAATGCGGCGTCGTTTCTTACGTCATTTTGAGTTGAGTAGAACAATAAAAGGGGGACGCAATGTCTGACAACACACAGGTTGGAAAGATCGGCTGGATCGATATGACCGTCGACGATGCCGACGGCGTGAGGGACTTTTACAAGAGCGTTGTTGGCTGGGAAACCGAAGCAGTGTCCATGGGCGACTACTCCGACTATTCGATGACCTTGCCGGAGAGCGGCGAGGCGGTTTCGGGAATCTGTCATGCGCGCGGCGGCAACGCAGAAATTCCGGGTGGTTGGCTGATCTACATTACGGTCGCGGATGTCGACGCCAGTGCGGCGGCGTGCACGGCCAACGGCGGCGAAGTGCTGGTGGGACCGAAAGGTCTTGCGGGCGGACATTTTTGTGTGATTCGCGATCCTTCTGGCGCTACAGCCGCGCTTTACCAGCCCTGACATGCGATCACACCTGGTATTCGATACGCCGGAATGGCACGCGAGAGTCACAGCGTTGGTTGCAGCGACTGAGAGCAAAGCTATTGCGCAAAAAGTCGTCGCCCTGATTTGCGAAACGGTAGCCAATGATGGCACGAGCCTGCTGGCGTTCCACAAGGATGCTGCGCCGGAGGTTCTGGCACATTCACTGGCACCCGCGGAGCGCCGGCATTTTCTCGACCGCTACCTGGCAGGGCCGTATCTGCTGGACCCGCTGTATCAGCTGGCTATTTCCGAATCCAAACCCAGCATGTGCCGGTTCCGCGATACTCATCCTGATCGGTTTCGTTCCAGTGAGTATTACCACCAGTATGTAGAGCGGACGCACCTGGTCGACGAAATGGATTTCCTGCGAGACGTGTCACCAATGAGCACACTGGTCATTGTTGTCGGTCGGACTCGAAATCGCCTGACGCGAGCCGAACGTTACCGGCTGGAAATGATCGAGCCGCTGGTGGCTGCGGCGATGCAGCGTGTCTGGGACCAGTGGCAGCAGACGAGTTCTCCCAATCGCGATATTCATCAGCGCCTTACCGACTGTTTCGTCAATTTCGGCGACAACATTCTTACCCAGCGTGAACGCGAGATCACGCAGCTTCTGTTGCGCGGACATTCGACCAAATCTGTTGCCCGCGAACTCGATATCGCACCCGGCACCGTGATGGTCCACAAGCGCAACCTGTTTTCGAAGCTTGGTATCACGTCCCAGTACGAGCTGTTTTCCCGCTTTATTGACAACCTGTCTCAGGGTTGAGAGAAACAGGCAACGAAAGTAACGCGCAATGTCACCGCAATCATTGTGGAACGGGTAGGCGAGATGGAACAGCGATCCTACCCCGCGATTGGTATTCATGTGCAACTGCAGCAGCCGGACAATGGTGCAAACTGCTGCAGGATCCGGAGAGGTGTCCTTTCATGTTTGAGTTCGACTTCGGCCACGGTGAGGATCTTGATCTGCTGCGTGAGACGGTGCGCAGTTTTTCGACGGATCGGATTGCACCCCGTGCCGCCGACATAGACGAGAAAAACGAATTTCCCCGCGACCTCTGGACCGAACTCGGTGAACTCGGTCTGCTTGGCATTACCGTCAAGGGAGAGTACGGCGGTTCCGAACTCGGCTATCTTGCCCACGTTATCGCTATGGAAGAAATCAGCCGGGCCTCCGGTTCGGTCGGCTTGTCCTATGGCGCGCACTCGAACCTGTGTGTTAATCAGCTGAGTCGCTGGGGCAATGATGAGCAGAAGCAGAGGTTACTGCCCAAGCTTGTTTCCGGCGAGTTCCTTGGGGCACTTGCAATGAGCGAAGCGGGTGCGGGCTCGGACGTCATGGGAATGCGTACGACAGCGGTGCGCGATGGCGACGCGTACGTGCTCAACGGCTCCAAGATGTGGATCACCAATGCTCCGGGAGCCGATGTCATCATCGTCTATGCAAAAACGAATCCCGGTACCGAAACGAAAAACATCAGCGCGTTCATCGTGGAGCGCGGAACGCCGGGATTTTCGACGCCGCAGAAGTTGGACAAGCTTGGAATGCGCGGTTCCGATACAAGCGAAGTGTTGTTCGAAGAGTGCCGGATTCCGGCAGCCAATCGGCTGGCTGAAGAGGGCAAGGGTGCCGCTATCCTGATGAGTGGTCTCGATTACGAACGCGTTGTGTTGTCCGGTGGCTCGCTCGGTATCATGGCGGCCTGCATGGACCTGGTGATGCCCTATGTCCATGACCGCAAGCAGTTTGGGCAACCGATCGGTGAATTTCAGCTGATGCAGGGGAAGATTGCCGATATGTATACAGCTATGAATTCCTGCCGGGCATACGTCTACGCGGTCGCGCGTGCCTGCGACCGTGGCCTGACTACCCGCTTCGATGCCGCTGGATGTATTCTTACCGCTGCCGAGAAGGCAACCTGGATGGCGGGGGAAGCGATACAGGCCCTGGGAGGCAATGGTTACATCAATGAATTTCCGGCCGGACGCCTGTGGCGTGATGCGAAGCTCTACGAAATTGGCGCGGGCACCAGCGAAATTCGTCGTATGCTGATCGGCCGTGAACTGTTTAACGCCACGAAGTGAGTCGATGCCTGTAATCCAGACAAAGGTCGATCGAAAATCGGATGACTTCACGAAGAACCAGGCAGCGCATGAGGCGCTCGTCAAAGGGCTCCGCGAGGTAGATGCCTATGTCATGCAAGGCGGGCCTGAACGCTCACGTGAAAAACATCTGAAGCGCGGCAAACTGCTCGCGCGCGATCGGATCACGGGCTTACTCGACGAGGGCGCGCACTTTCTCGAGATTGGTCGCCAGGCTGCTTGGCAGGTTTACAGTGATGACGTGCCCAGTGCGGGCATTGTGACGGGCATTGGTCGTATTCACGGTATCGAATGCATGATCGTCGCGAATGACGCGACGGTGAAAGGCGGCACCTACTATCCGCTGACGGTAAAGAAGCATCTGCGTGCGCAGGAAATCGCCGAGGAGAATCACCTGCCATGTATTTATCTCGTGGATTCGGGTGGTGCGTTCCTGCCGCGCCAGGACGAAGTGTTCCCGGATCGAGACCACTTTGGCCGTATCTTCTATAACCAGGCACGCCTGTCCGGCAAGGGCATTGCGCAGATTGCTGTCGTAATGGGTTCCTGTACTGCCGGCGGTGCATACGTGCCGGCGATGTGTGACGAGTCGATCATCGTGCGCAACCAGGGTACGATTTTCCTGGGTGGACCGCCTTTGGTAAAAGCGGCGACTGGCGAAATTGTCGATGCTGAAACGCTCGGCGGCGGCAGTGTGCACTCCCGCATATCGGGCGTGACAGATCATCTTGCCGATGATGACGAACATGCCCTGGCCATCGCGCGCGACATCGTTGCCAATCTCAATGTTGACCGTGGTGCGAGCGTCGCTCGTCGCGACCCGGTAGAACCAAAGTACCCGGTCGAGGATGTCTACGGCATCGTCTCACGCGAATTTCGTTTTCCCTATGACATTCGCGAGTTAATCGCGCGCATTGTCGACGGTTCGGAGTTTCATGAGTTCAAGAAGCTCTATGGCGCGACGCTGGTTTGCGGGTTTGCCCACATTGACGGCTACCCGGTAGGCATTGTTGCGAACAATGGCATCCTGTTTGGGGAGTCGGCACAGAAGGGCGCCCATTTTATTCAGCTCTGCAATCGCCGCCGCATCCCTCTTGTGTTCTTGCAGAACATCACAGGCTTCATGGTGGGCAAGCGCGTTGAACAGGCCGGTATTGCGAAAGACGGGGCCAAGATGGTCAATGCCGTCGCAACCGCGACTGTCCCCAAGTTCACCGTGGTGGTCGGAGGGTCTTTCGGCGCTGGCAACTACGCAATGTGCGGCCGCGCCTATAGTCCTCGCATGATGTGGATGTGGCCAAATGCGCGCATTTCGGTGATGGGTGGCGACCAGGCAGCCCTCGTCCTGTCGACCGTTAAGGAAGATAGTCTCGCTGCCCGCGGCGAGGAATGGCCAGAGAACGACAAACAGAACTTCGAGGCCATGATTCGAGCCCAGTATGAAAACCAGGGTAATCCTTTCTACGCAAGCGGCCGACTCTGGGATGATGGCGTCATCGATCCGCTGGATACGCGCCAGGTTTTGGCCCACGGATTGTCTGCCGCGATGAATTATGCGCAGCCCGGTGAGGAGCCGTTCGGTATTTTCCGAATGTGACGGTACACTCAGCGACCATGAGTGGACGTCAGGACAAGAACACCGGCACGCGTGATGTTGTCGCAGCGCATCGCTTCGACGAGAAGCGTCTTGAAGACTACCTGGCTGAACACATTGAAGGGTTTCAAGGCCCCTTGACCGTTGTCCAGTTCAAGGGCGGCCAGTCGAATCCCACTTACCTTCTGCGCGCGGCGTCGGATCAATATGTACTGCGGCGTAAGCCCCCCGGCAAGTTGCTGAAATCAGCGCATGCGGTCGATCGTGAATTCCGGGTCATCAGTGCGTTGCACGCGTCGGGTTTTCCGGTGCCACGACCCTACTGGCTTTGCGAAGACGACGCGGTTATCGGCACGACGTTTTTTGTGATGGAATATGTCGAGGGACGGATTCTTTGGGAACTCGATCTGCCGGATATGGATCCTCATGAACGCGCGGCCATCTACGATGACGTTAATCTCACCTTGGCGACACTGCACAACACAAACTACAAGGCCGCCGGACTGGCTGACTTTGGCGTCCCGGGAAACTATTTTGAGCGCCAGATCTCGCGCTGGTCGAGACAATATCGTGCGTCCGAGACGGGCACGGTTGCGACGATGGACCGGCTAATCGACTGGCTTCCGGACAACATCCCTGACGACGAATCAGCCAGTATCGTTCACGGCGACTATCGTCTCGACAATATGGTTCTGCACCCGACCGAACCACGGGTTATTGCCGTGCTCGATTGGGAACTGTCAACCATAGGCCACCCACTTGCCGACTTCACCTATCACCTCATGGCGTGGCACATGCCGGATATTGGTATCGGCTCGATAGGACTCGCCGGCAAGCCGTTGACCGAGCTGGGTATCCCCAGTGAAAAGGACTATGTGGCCCGCTACTGTGAACGCACCGGCCGGGCCGACGGTGTTCCCGGAATTAACTTCTATCTCGCCTTTAACTTTTTCCGTCTCGCCGCGATCCTGCAGGGCATCGCGGGTCGGGTCAGGGATGGCACGGCAGCCAGCGCGCATGCGTCTGAGGCTGTAAAAGCGGTGCGACCGCTGGCAGACTTGGGCTGGCAATACGCCGCAAAACACGGATGAACCATGGCACTTGATTACGACACGCTCATGTCGAGGGTCGAGACCGACCTTCCTTTTTCATACACCGATGCCGATTCCATGCTGTACGCACTCAGCGTGGGCATGGCGCAGGACCCTGTGAATCCCCGCGAGTTGCCGTATGTCTATGAGCAGGGCGCATCATTAAAGACCATACCGACACTGGCGACGGTCCTCGTCCCCGAGATGTTCCCGGTCGGTCTTGGTTGGGACTACACCCAGATACTGCATTCAGAACAGCGTCTGCGTTTGTATCGGCCTCTGCCGCCAGCTGCGGACCTGCTGATTAACAAGCGGGTTATCGACGCCTTTGATCGCGGCCCGAAACTGGGGGCGTTGATCCTGCTCGAAGCGGAAGGGCGTCTCGCGAGCGATGACACGGTTGTCTTCAACCTGGGCTGTACGATCGTCGCACGTGGCGATGGTGGCTTCGGTGGGCCGCGTGGCAAGGGTATTCCGCCGCATCGCGCACCACGTCGCGAGCCGGACCTGAGTTGCGACATCACCACGCGTCCGGACCAGGCCCTGCTGTATCGGCTGACCGGGGATCGAAATCCACTGCATGCCGATCCGGAGCGGGCACGCGCCGTTGGCTTCGAGCGGCCAATCCTGCACGGCTTGTGTACCTTCGGCATCGCCTGCACGGCGGTCCTGCAGACGATTTGTGATTACGACCACACGCTGATCGAGGCGTTCGACGCACGCTTCTCCGCACCGGTTTTACCGGGCGACACGATTACCACTGACATGTGGCAGGACGGCAACACTATTTCGTTCAGCTGCAGCGTAAAGGCACGCGATGTGATGGTGCTGCGGAATGGCAAATGCACGTTGGCGGCTTAGCTGGGGAGAAAGGCATTGAGTAACCGGGTTGAAATCAGGATAGACGACCACGTCGCCGAGGTTATGTTAAATCGGCCGGACAAATTGAACGCCGTCGATACCGATATGTTTCAGGCGCTGGATGAGGCCGCAAGATCACTCGAAGGGGAAAAGTCGGTTCGCGCTGTCGTTTTGCATGGCGCTGGAGAAAATTTCTGCGCGGGCATTGATATCGCGTCAATGCAGGGCACCGAAGATCTGAGCGCCGCGCTTGTGGAGCCGATGGCCGGATCGCCAGCCAATATTTTTCAGCGGGCGGCGTATGCCTGGCGTGAGTTGCCGGTGCCGGTCATTTGTGCACTGCAGGGGGTCGTATTCGGTGCCGGGTTGCAGATCGCGATTGGTGCCGACCTTCGTTATGCTGCGCCGGGTTCGCAGTTCTCGATCATGGAGTCGAAGTGGGGGCTGATTCCCGACATGGCGATCAGCACTACGCTGCGGGATATTCTGCCGCCGGATCGGGTCAAGGAACTCGCCTGGACGGCCCGCGTGTTTGATGCAGCGCAGGCCCTTCAATGGGGAATGATAACCGCGATTGAGGATGATCCGCTGGCGGCCGCCAGGGAAATGGCGCGCGTAGTCTGCAGCAGGTCGCCCGACGCTGTCAGGGGGATAAAACGCCTTGTGAACGAGGCATGGCAGCGCTCGGAGAAGGATTCATTGGCCCTAGAGGCGCAGTTACAATTGCGGGTGCTGGGGGCACCAAACCAGGCGGAAGCGGTGCGCGCGAACCTCGAGAAACGTGCGCCCGATTTTATTGACTAAATCGTCAATTTGGCCGGAACTTTGGAGTCATTCCACTGCCAAATGCCATTGTCCGTTACAGTTGAAACGAGATTGATGAAACGAACAAATACTCTGCTGATCATGCTGGCGCTGCTTGTACCCGGACTGGCTGTGGCGCAGTGGGCGGAATTTCCAACGGGCGATCTCGATTCGCGCACGATTCGTACCCAGGAGAAAGTAGAGTCCTTGTACGAACGCGGCGATTTCAAACGTGCCCATTTCATCTATTCGAACGAGCTGGCCCGGCAGGGTGACAAGTACGCCCAGTATATGACTGGCTACATGTACCTGATGGGACAGGGCGTCGAAGAAGACCCTGTGAAAGCCGCGGCGTGGTATCGCATCGCGGCGGAGCGCCATGCTCCCGAATTTATTGCAGTACGCGACCAGGTACTGCAAACCCTGGATGACGAGCAACGTGCCCGGTCGGACGAGTTCTACGTCGAGTTGCGCAAGGAGTGCAGCGATATCGTCGTCGTTATGGGTCTGTTGGCCGCTGATCTCAAAAGCATGAAGTCCCTCAGAACAGGCTCGCGGCTACCCGCAAATGCGACCTCCGTCGTGGTCGTCGATCCGAAGACCGGCAGGGCAGTGTCGGCTGACCATGTGCGCAACCGTTACCTGCGCAACGTGCAAATCCGGGTCGATTTTGTGACAGACCGTCTCGAGATTGACAAGATCGACGCAGAAGACGTGAGTCATCAGATGGAATCGCTCTGGGAGCGTGTCCGGGATCACACGAGCGTCGTGGGCGAGGAACCGGACAGTCTGTACGCCGCGCCCTGACGCGTTTTTCAGGGTTCGAGGCCCGCGCTGAGGATCTGCGGGAACTCTTCTACTACGCTGGCCGCGATCGTCGTGTCGCCGCGAAACCATTTTGGTACCCAGTTGAGAGCGCCCATGATGGCATTGCCGGTCATGCGCACATCGCAGGGCGCGATACTGCCGTCCTCTATCCCATTCCTCAGGATGGATTCGAAGCGCGTACTGTGCTTCCTGGAGATTTCGAGGACTTCCTCTCGGTGCACGGGTTTGAGTGACGGAATCTCACTCATAATCGCGATGGGGCCCCGGTCGCCCGTCATGACCTCGAGATGGTAGCGCAGGTAGCGTCTGACCATATCGAGGCCGTTGTCGCCGTCTGCTATGGCACGGTCCATTGTTTCGCGACCTATTTCGCCCGCCCGGATATAGCAGAGGTAGACGAGCTCTTCCTTGTTCTTGACGTAGTAGTAGAGCGCCGCGTCGGTCAGGCCCAGGATATTCGCGACGTCTTTGAGGGAGGTGCCGCTATAGCCCTTTTCGTTAAAACACTTGGCTGCGGCGCGCAACATGCGGCCTTTTTGGAGTTCGAAGCGAGTATCGGAGGCCTTTCGGGCCATTGTTTTGTGTGCCTGCGGCTTGAGTCCTGACCAATTCTGCATTATTTTAATCCAGATTAAAATAATTTTTCAGGGTCCAGCATGAGCACCGCAGCTTCGGATTTGCCGAGTACCACGGGCGAGCGTCAGAGCAGCCCGTTACGTTTTGTGACCGCCGCATCGCTGTTTGACGGTCATGATGCCGCAATTAACATAATGCGACGCCTGATTCAGGCGCAGGGCGTCGAGGTCGTGCACCTGGGACATAACCGGAGTGTCGATGACATCGTTCTGGCTGCGATCCAGGAGGATGCGGACGGCATTGCCGTCAGTTCCTATCAGGGTGGCCATAACGAGTTCTTTCGTTACATGGTGGATCGCCTCCGCGAACTGGGTGCGGGGCACATCAAGGTCTTCGGTGGGGGTGGCGGTACGATTACGCCTGAAGAGATCGGTGTCCTGATGGACTACGGAGTCGAGCGCATCTACCACCCGCATGATGGTATGGAGCTCGGGTTGCAGGCGATGATCGAAGATCTCGTTGCGCGTACGGAATCCGGCCGCAGGTCGACGGGTGCGCCACGAACCAATGAGACCAACGTTGATATCGCAGCGATGATTTCAGCGCTTGAGGAAGGTCTGTTTGATGAAGACCAGCTGACAGCCTTGCGCAAGGAATGGCAGGTCAAAGCCGGGCAGGTGCCGGTTATCGGTATTACCGGGACGGGTGGCGCCGGCAAGAGCAGCGTCACCGATGAGGTCCTCAATCGCTTCCTTGCGTATTTCCCGGAAATTCGCATCGCGGTGCTGGCAGTCGACCCGACGCGTCGACGGACCGGTGGCGCACTGCTGGGTGATCGCATTCGCATGAACTCGCTGCGGTCTGATCGCATCTACATGCGTTCGATTGCGACCCGTCGCCAGCATCTTGCAACCAGCGAAATGCTCGGCGATCACATTGCCTACCTCAAGGCGCAGGGTTTCGATCTGGTCATCGTCGAAACCGCGGGCATTGGCCAGAGCGATAGTGAAATCGTGGACATGGTGGATTACTCGGTCTATGTCATGACCAGCGAGTACGGGGCGGCGAGCCAGCTTGAGAAAATCGACATGCTCGACTTCGCTGACCTTATTGTGCTGAACAAGTATGACAAGCGTGGCGCCGAAGACGCGTTGCGCGATATTCGCAAGCAATGGAAGCGCAACCATGTGGCTTTCGATACGCCGGATGATGAAGTTCCGGTTTTTCCGACAATCGCGAGCCAGTTCAATGATCCGGGTGTCAGCTGGATGTTTGCCGAATTGTGTCGGCGCGTGGCCGAAAAGATTGGTATCGATGCCGGGCAATGGACGCCGGCGATCGATACCTCTGTTCGTGAGCCGCGCTCGACAGCGGCAATTCCGGGTGCCCGCATCCGCTATCTCGCCGAAATCGCGGAGCATGGCCGTGAGGTCAACAGCCGGGCGGACAGCCAGGCAGAGACGGCCAGCCGTGCCCAGCATGTTTACGAAGCACTTAAGCTGCTCGAAGATGCGGATTTACCTGACGCGCTGGAGGCTTTTCCGGCTGCGGCATTAACGACGGGAAGCGATCGCAGCCTGCTGGTACTTCGGCAGCGCTACCAGGAGGCCCTGAGCGACCTGACGGCAGAATCGCTGGCGCTCCTGCGCGAGTGGCCGGCCCGCAAAGCGGGCGTGCGCTCGGAGCAACACAGCTACACGGTGCGCGGCCGGGAAATCACCGGTGATAATTACCGTGAGTCCCTGAGCCATCAGAAAATTCCGAAAATCGCGGCACCGGACTTTACTGACTGGGGCCAGCTGCTCACGTTCCTGCAAAAGGAGAATCTGCCGGGCGCATACCCTTACACAGGTGGTGTCTATCCTTACCGCCGCCTCGGTGAGGACCCGACCCGCATGTTTGCGGGGGAAGGTACGCCGGAACGCACCAATCGCCGCTTCCATTACTTGTCGCAGGGCCAACCCGCAGCGCGCCTGTCAACCGCTTTCGACTCGGTGACGCTCTACGGTGAGGATCCGCACGAGCGCCCGGATATTTATGGCAAGGTCGGCAACTCCGGGGTATCGATCGCGTCGGTTGACGACATGAAGAAGCTGTATTCAGGCTTCGATCTGTGTTCGCCGACAACGTCGGTGTCAATGACGATCAACGGTCCCGCGCCGATGATCCTCGCATTCTTCATGAATACGGCTATTGACCAGCAGGTCGAGAAGCATCTGCGCGAGACGGGTGGCTGGGAGGCCGCAAAGAAGAAAGTCGAGGCCCATTTCAAAGGCAAGGAGCGCCCGGCCTACGGCGGCGAATTGCCCGACGGTAACGACGGTCTCGGTCTCGGTCTGCTCGGTGTTTCGGGCGACCTGGTGGTTGCTGCAGAGACGTACGAACGGATCCGCAAGGAGACAATGGCGTCGGTACGGGGCACGGTCCAGGCCGACATACTGAAGGAGGATCAGGCGCAGAATACGTGCATTTTCTCGACCGAATTTGCGATGAAGATGATGGGCGACGTGCAGCAGTTCTTTATCGAAAACAATGTTCGCAATTACTACAGTATTTCGATCAGTGGCTATCATATCGCCGAAGCGGGTGCTAACCCGATCAGCCAGCTGGCGTTTACGTTATCCAACGGTTTCACAATCGTTGAGTATTACCTCGCTCGTGGCATGAACATCGATGACTTTGCGCCTAACCTCAGTTTCTTCTTTTCCAACGGCATGGATCCCGAGTACACGGTGATCGGTCGGGTGGCGCGGCGTATCTGGGCGCGTGCCATGAAGGAACGCTACGGTGCGAGTTCGCGCTCACAAATGCTCAAGTATCATGTGCAAACATCCGGGCGCAGCCTGCATGCCCAGGAGATCAGCTTCAATGATATTCGGACGACGCTGCAGGCGATGTACGCGCTGTTCGACAACTGCAATAGTCTGCATACCAACGCATTCGATGAGGCCGTAACCACACCGACCGAGCAATCGGTGCGGCGCGCGGTCGCTATTCAGCTGATCATTTCGCGTGAACTTGGCCTCAACTTCTGCGAAAACCCCTGGCAGGGTTCGTTTGTCGTGAACGAACTGACCGATCTTGTCGAGGAGGCCGTCTACCAGGAATTCGAGCGTATTTCTGAACGTGGCGGTGTGCTCGGTGCGATGGATACCATGTACCAGCGCGGCAAAATCCAGGAAGAGAGCATGTACTACGAGCACAAAAAGCACGATGGTTCGTTGCCGCTCGTGGGTGTTAATACGTTCCTGCCAAAGGCAGGCCAGGAGGACGAAGTCCATGAACTGGAGCTCATCCGCTCATCGGACAGTGAGAAGGAAGACCAGATACGTCATGTCAGGGCGTTCCAGACGACGCATGCTGAAACCAGCGCCGCGGCGCTGCGGCGCTTGCAACAAGTTTCGCGGGATCGCGGCAACGTGTTCGCCGAACTTATGGAAACCGTCAAATCCAGTTCGTTGGGCCAAATATCTGGTGCGTTATATGAAGTCGGCGGTGAATACCGACGCAACATGTAGAAACAGGAGCCCTGAGTGAGCGAGATCGTCAAGTATGAACAACGCGATGCGGTAGCCGTGATTACACTGCATCGCCCGGAAAGCATGAATTCCTTCAATACAGAGTTGCGGGCGGCGGCCGCCGCGGCGTTTGTCAAAGCACACGAAGATGACTCGGTGCGCGTTGTGGTTTTTACTGGTGAAGGACGCTGTTTTTCAGCCGGGGCTGATTTGAAGGCCGGTATCGACCGAGACGTCGAAGAAATTTTGCAGTCGGAATATCGTCCGGTCCAGGAGGCGATCGCCAACATTCCGAAGCCGGTGATAGCCGCCGTATCCGGGTCGGCGGCCGGCATCGGCCTGTCGATGGCGCTGCAGTGCGACCTGCTCATCATGGCGGACAATGCATTCCTGTTATCGCCGTTTACGACGATCTCGCTGGTGCCCGACGGTGGTCTCAACTGGCTGCTGGTGCGGCAGCTTGGGTATCGGCGGGCGTTCCAGTTGAGTGTCGAAGCGGAACGGATTCCCGCAGCACGCTGCGTGGAACTCGGATTAGCCAACAAGGCGGTACCTGCCGAGGCGCTGTTGAGTTCGGCAATGGAGTGGGCTCGGGCGCTGTCAAAACGTGCGCCGCTGTCGCTCACCGCGACCAAACAGGTCATGCGTTTTGCAGCGGACAACAACTGGTCCGATTCTTATGATCTCGAGGCGAAACTGCAGGGTGAGCTTCTCGGCAGTGACGATAACCGCGAAGGGATTCAGGCTTTTCTCGAGAAACGTGCACCGGCATTCAAGGGCAAGTAGCAATGGATCGCAGCATATTCGACGAAGACCATGAGATGTTCCGAGACTCGGTGCGGAGCTTCATGCAAAAGGAAATCGGGCCGCACGCGGAACGCTGGAACAAGCAGGGCATAGTTGATCGCGAGGCATTCCTCAAGGCTGGCGAAATGGGGCTGCTCTGCATGTGGGTGCCTGAGGAATACGGCGGCATCGGCATGTCGGACTTTCGCTACGAACAAATCGTAATGGAGGAGACCACGCGCTTCGGGGATCCCGGTGTCTTCTTTACGCTTCATAGTCGCCTTGTTGCACCTTATATTGGAACGTTCGGAACCGACGAGCAGAAAGCGCGTTGGCTGCCGACGTGTGTATCCGGTGAGAATATTCTTGCTGTCGCCATGACCGAGCCGGGTGCAGGCAGCGACCTGTCAGGCATCCGCTGCAAGGCGGAAGACAACGGCGATCATTTCCTCCTTAATGGATCGAAGACATTTATCTCCAACGGTATCCTGGCCGATATCGTTGTGGTGGCCGCCAGGACCGATGCGACCAGCAAGCATGGAATTTCCCTGCTGGTGGTGGAACGCGACATGGAAGGTTTCGAACGCGGCAGCAATATGAGCAAGATGGGCATGAAGACGCAGGATACCGCCGAGTTGTTCTTCAACAACGTCAGGGTTCCCAAAGAGAATCTGCTGGGAGAAGTGAATCGCGGTTTCTACCACATGATGCATGGTCTCGCAGAGGAGCGGCTCATTGTGGCCTGCGGATTTATGGCCAATGCACATGCGGCTTTCGATGCGACCGTCGAGTACGTCCAGGAGCGCAAACTGTTTGGCCAGTTTTTGGCCGATTTTCAGAATACGCGTTTCAAACTCGCTGAGATGCGAACAGAGCTGGATGTGGGGTACGCCTTCGTGGACCGCTGCGTCGAAGAACACAATAAGGGTAAACTGACCACCGAGGACGCTGCAAAAGCGAAACTCTGGACGAGTGAGATGGAGAACCGCATTACCGACGAATGTGTGCAACTGCATGGTGGTAATGGCTTTATGACCGAGTATGAAGTCTGTCGCCGACACGCATCAGCCCGCGTTTCGAGAATCTACGCCGGCTCATCCGAAATCATGAAAGAGATCATCGCGCGTTCACTCGGACTGGACCCGCGCAAAAAAAAGGCCTGATCTAATGCGCGTTTCATTTGTTGGACTTGGCGTCATGGGCTATCCCATGGCGGGATACCTGGCCAAAGCCGGGCACGATGCGGTGGTCTACAACCGCACCTCCGCAAAAGCCGAAAAGTGGATTGATGAGCACGATGGCTCCAGTGCACTGACGCCCGCGGCGGCGGCCGCCGGTGCCGATATTGTGTTTTCCTGCGTTGGTAACGACGATGACGTACGGGAGGTAATTCTCGGAACGGATGGAATCCTGGCAGGTATCGAACGCGGTGGGATTATTGTCGATCATACGACGACCTCTGCGACGATTTCGAGAGAGATTCATGCAAAGGCGGCGGAGAAGGCGGTTGGTTTTCTCGATGCGCCCGTATCGGGCGGCCAGGCGGGGGCTGAAGCGGGTCAGCTGACGGTCATGGTTGGCGGCGACCAGGATGTTTTCGAGCGCGCGGCGCCGGTCATCGACTGTTACGCGAAGGCGATCACCCTGATAGGTCCGGTTGGTTCGGGTCAGTTAGCCAAAATGGTGAACCAGATTTGTATTGCCGGAGTCGTGCAGGGGCTGTCCGAAGGCCTGCATTTTGCTCGGTGCGCGGGACTGGATTCTGCGGTCGTTATCGAGTCGATCTCGAAAGGGGCTGCGCAATCGTGGCAAATGGAGAATCGTTGGCAGACGATGGTCGATGGTGAGTTCGAATTCGGCTTCGCGGTTGACTGGATGCGCAAGGACCTTGGTATTGCGCTCGATGAGGCGCGGCATAACGGGGCGCAGCTCGAGATGACCGAACTCGTAGACCGCTACTACGCGGAAGTCCAGGCAATGGGCGGTAGTCGCTGGGATACATCGAGTCTCATCGCACGCCTGAAAAAAGTGTAGAATCCCTTGCCTCACAGGGGTGGCCAGCGGGCCTGAGATCCAGTTAGGGAACCCTTAGAACCTGATCCGGTTAATGCCGGCGTAGGAAGGGATTAATGAAATATTTGTCTATCGCGCTAATACCAGTCGCGCTTCTGTCCATCTTTTTCACCTGCTCAGCTGTTGCCGATGAGGCAATTGACGAGATCATCGTCACGGCCGATTTTCGCGAACGCCCGGCAGACAAACTGCCGGTTAGCGTCAGCGTGGTGTCCGGGGATTTCATCCGCGAAGCAGTCCAGCAGCACTTCGAGGAACTCGTGAATGTCATACCGAACCTCAACTGGTCGGGTGACGGCCACCGGGCACGCTACTTCCAGATACGTGGGATAGGCGAACTTGAGCAGTACGAAGGCGCACCGAACCCGTCGGTCGGTTTCCTGATTGATGACATCGATTTCAGCGGTATCGGGACTGTCGCGACCGTGTTCGACATGGAGTCTGTCGAAGTGTTGCGAGGTCCCCAGGGCAGTCGCTACGGTGCCAATGCGCTGGCAGGACTCGTGTACATGCGGAGTACGGCTCCTTCGGCAGAACGGGACGGGCGCCTGCAGCTGACCGTCGGCGACGATGACGCGTTGTCCATAGCTGCCGCATTCGGAGGTTCGCTGGACGAGGACGAAAGAGTCCTGTTTCGTGTCAGCGGGCAGCAGCACGAGAGCAATGGCTTTCGCAACAACCCCTACCTTGAGCGGGACGATACGAATGGCCGCAACGAGACATCGTTGCGCGCGCGCCTCCAGGCAAGCATTGGTGACGACCTCGAAATGAATCTGGCCGCGCTCTATACCGATGTCGACGACGGGTACGATGCATTCTCGCTGGATAACACTTACACAATGTTGTCTGACAAGCCCGGCAGGGATGCACAGGAAAGTGGCGGCGCTTCTCTGCGGTTCGACTGGAGCGGTCATGCTGCCGGATCGCTGACATCGATCACATCGTTTGCAAACTCAAACATCGATTTCAGTTTCGACGCGGACTGGGGTAATGACGACAGCTGGAACCCGGTTACCTACGATTATGTCTCGCTGACCGACCGTGACCGGCAGACACTAAGCCAGGAATTTCGCTTCGTGACGGATAGCTGGTTACTTGGCGTGTACGCCATGAATCTTACCGAGGACCTGCGGACGCGTAACTTGGGTGACTATTACGACCCGTTTTTCGATTTTGCAGATTCGCTGAACGATGCATTCAGCAGCGAGTTCGAGTCGACGAATCTTGCCGCCTTCGGTCAGGGAGACTGGCAATTAGGTGAAGCCACGACGTTGTCGGCTGGCTTGCGCTTTGAACATCGCAATACCGACTACAACGACACCGACGGCACGATTGCCGATCCGTCAGAATCGATGTGGGGTGGGGAGTTGAGCCTTGCACGGGAAATCAGCGACAGCATCATGAGCTACGTGGCGTTGTCACGCGGCTACAAAGCGGGTGGCTTTAACCTGGGATTAGTGCCACCAGACCGGCGCACTTTCGGTGACGAGGTTCTTTGGAGTCTGGAGACAGGCGTGAAGGCATCGCTCGCGGATGATCGTGTCCTGCTAAACGCGGCAGTATTCGCCAGCCAGAGGGATGACCAGCAGGTTCGAATTTCCGAGCAGCTGAATCCGAATGATCCCGCGTCTTTCGTGTTTTACACAGTCAATGATTCCGCCGGTGGCGAAATGTATGGCCTCGAAACCGACTTGCGCTGGTTTGCGACGGACGCGCTCGAGATCTATGCGTCGCTGGGTTTGTTGCGGTCGAAACTCGGCGCCAGTGGGCGTGATCTTGCGCACGCGCCGCGTTATTCAATGGCCGCCGGGGCGGTTTATCGACATGAGAACGGTTTTTTCGCGCGTCTCGATGCGACCGCGCGCGATGAGTTTTACTTCGATGTCAGCCATGACCAGAAGTCGCAGTCTTACGAACTATTGCACGCCCGCATCGGCTATGAGGGCGACAACTGGGCCGTGCAACTCTGGGCTCGTAACCTGACGGATGAAGAGTACGCCGTGCGTGGTTTTTACTTTGGCAACGAGCCACCGGATTTCCCGGCCACTCTGTACACTCGCCTCGGTGACCCGCGACAAGTTGGGATCACGCTCGAAAGGAGATTTAATTAATGAAAGTCGCTGTCGACATTAGCCTGTATCCGCTGGATGCGGACTTCATTCCGCCGATCAAGGACGTTATTGATCGCCTGAATACTCATGAGGATCTCGAAGTCTGGACCAATGCAATGAGTACGCAGGTGATCGGCGACTTCGATACCGTGATGGACGCCCTGAAAGCGGAGATAGGAACGACCTTCGATCAGATCCCGAAAGGGGTGTTCGTTATGAAGATGTTCAACCACCCGGGACAGCATTGACCCCACTCGAGATATTTGCGGTGGTCATGGCAGTGGCCTACCTGCTGCTCGCCATTCGCCAGAATATCTGGTGCTGGTTGTGCGCCGGTATCAGCACGGCCATCTACGTGTGGCTGACGTTCGTTGCGAAGCTCTATATGGACACGGCGCTGCAGGTGTTCTATTTCGCGATGGCCGCGTACGGGTGGTATGTCTGGACGACCGGCCGGCGGGACGGACACGAGAAGCCGGTCGTGGTCTGGCCCGTATCGACACATGCCATCGCGCTGGCCGTTATTGCCGGAGTGGGCATGGCAAACGGCTACCTGCTTGATGCTCGCACGGACGCGGCGTTCCCGTATCTCGACGCACTGACAACCTGGGCGGCTGTCTGGGCCACGTTCCTGGTCGCTCGCAAGGTGCTCGAGAACTGGTGGTACTGGCTGGTCATTGACGCTGTGTACGTATTCCTCTACTGGTCGCGAGATCTGAAGTGGACGGCCGGGCTGTTCATCTTCTACATTTTTCTGGTTCCGATTGGCATTGCGAGTTGGACACGAAGCTACAGAGAGGCCAGTGCATGACCGAAACGCCGGACGCAGTGCTGAGCGGCTTGCCGGATTGGGCGGACGCTTCGTTTGAGCGACTCGAATGCGGCCAGACGCTCAACTCCTGGATCATTGACGCTGGCGATCGCAAAGCGGTACTGAAGATTGACGATGCGCCTCGCCAAGCACCGTTCAATACGCGACAAGCTGAAGCGCAAATACAGACAACGGCGGCGAAGCGGGGCCTGGCTAACCGGGTGTTCCATGTAACGGACACGGTCCTGATCACTGAGTATGTCGACGGCGTTATCTGGTCGCTCGATTGTCTCGAAGACAGCGCCAATATCGAACAGCTGGCCATAGCCCTTCGCAGGCTGCACTCGCTGCCGCTCACCGGGCGCACGTTCGACGCGGCGGGTGCCGCGAGAGAGTACGCGAGGAGAATAGCGAACCGCGACGAGGAAAAAGTCAGGGACTGCCTGCGCAAGATCGAGGCAGGCGCATTGCCGCCCAATCTGTGTTGTTGTCACAACGATCTGGTTGTGGCCAACATTCTCAATACGCCCGAGACGCGCTTCCTCGACTGGGAGTATGCGTGCGACAACGATCCGTTTTTCGATCTCGCGACGATCGTGGCGCATCACGGTCTGTCGGAGGCGCAGTGCACTACTCTGCTGGATGCGTATTTCGACGGTAACGGCGCGCGCTGGCATGAGCAACTGGCACGCCAGTCGGATGTTTACGCGGCGCTGCTTTACCTTTGGGAGAAGAGCCGGCGCTAGAAAATACAGCGCCTACCAGCTGTTGCGTAACTCACGCAGCTTCAGGAAAACCGACTTGGGGTCCGGCTTGTCTCCCAGTTCCGGGAAATCTTCAAGCAGCTTCGCGATCACGGCGGGACTCTGCAGCCGGAAGAACGTGTTCATTTCGCGCTCCTGGGCCAGCGTAGTGACCAGCGCTTCGTCGGGGTCCTGGTTT
>JAIBDF010000078.1 GCA_024679535.1 Chromatiales bacterium | reverse complement strand
TCAACCAGATGCGTGAAGGCGAGCTGTCTACGGTGGCGGTCATCATCAAGTCTGACGTTCACGGCAGCGCAGAGGCTCTGCGTGACTCGCTGACGTAACTGTCCAACGACGAGGTCAAGGTGAAGGTTCTTGGTTCAACCGTAGGTGGCATTACCGAGACCGACGTGAACCTGGCTGCCGCATCCAATGCATTCATTATCGGCTTTAATGTTCGCGCTGACGCTACGGCGCGCACGGCGATCAAGGAGTCGGGCGTCGATGTTCGCTACTACAGCATCATCTACGAGGCGATTGACGATGTGAAAACGGCGCTCACTGGCCTCTTGGCACCCGAAATTCGTGAGCAGCATGTTGGTCTCGCGGAGGTCAAGGAAGTCTTCACTTCGCCGAAACTGGGTGATATTGCCGGCTGTATCGTCAGCGAAGGCTATGTGAAGCGGTCGAACCCGATTCGCGTGCTACGCGACAACGTTGTGATCTACGAAGGTGAACTCGAGTCGCTGCGCCGCTTCAAGGACGACGTAAACGAGGTTCGCTCCGGTACTGAATGTGGCATCGGCGTGAAGAACTACAATGACGTCAAGGTTGGTGATCAGATCGAGTGCTTCGAGCGCATTGAGGTTGCACGTACGCTCGACTAAGAGCGACGAGAATCTGCCATGCCACGTGAATTTTCTAGAAACCAGCGCCTGGGCAACCAGGTATTGCGCTCGCTCAGTGAGCTGCTGCGCTTCGAGACGAAAGATCCCAGGCTGCAGGGCGTATCACTGACCGCGGTCGAGCTGACTCGCGATCTAAGCGTTGCGCGGGTCTACTACAACATGATCGATCCGAATGCCGAAGCGGCGCCTGTGCAGGCGGGCCTGGAGAAGGCATCCGGATTCCTGCGGGCCAAGCTGGGGCAGGCGATCAAGGTGCGCCATGTGCCGGAACTGCGATTTGAGCACGACGATAGCGCCGCTGAAGGGCAGCGCATCAGCGATCTGATCGAGAACGCCCTGCACCCCGACGCCGGCAAGTAGACGATATGGCACGCGGTGGAGGACGCCGGTACGACACGGTGGATGGCCTGTTGCTCCTGAATAAGCCCCCTGGAATGACCTCGAACCGGGCATTGCAGGCGGTTCGCCGCTTGCTCAATGCGAAAAAGGCGGGGCACACGGGCAGTCTGGACCCGTCAGCGACGGGTATGTTGCCGCTGTGTTTTGGTGAGGCGACAAAAGTGTGCGCGTACCTGCTGGACGCCGACAAAACCTACCGGGTTACGGCGCGGCTGGGAACGGCGACCAGCACCGGAGATGCGGACGGTGGCGAGACGATAGCGACGGCCGACGTGCCGGACCTGTCGTCTGAAGACTGGAACGAGATATTGCACGGATTCCTGGGCGAATCCATGCAAATACCGCCGATGTATTCGGCGCTGAAAAAAGATGGCCAGCGACTCTATGTGCTTGCACGACAGGGCCAAACGGTCGAGCGCGAGCCAAGACCGATCCGGATCGACCAGATACAGCTTCTGGAAGCGGCCGGCAGGCGGCTTGTTTTCCGGGTGACGTGCTCAAAGGGGACCTACGTTCGGACGCTCGTGGAAGATATTGCGCTGCAGGCCGGAACAGTTGCGCACACGGCCAGGCTACATCGGGAGTCGGTTGCCGGATTCAGGTCAGAAGACATGGTCGACCTGGCCACGGTTGAGGCTCAGGCGGAGGAGGACAGGGACGCGCTTGTCGCCGGCCTGTTGCCACCGGATGAGGCACTGGCCGGCATGGATGCGGTCGAGGTCGATGCGACTGAAGGCGCGAAGTTTAGCGGCGGCCAGGCGTTGCGGGTGGCCGATGAGAGCAAGATTGGGCTTGTCCGGGTATATCAGGCGGGCCGCAGGTTTTTGGGCGTGGGCGAGCTCTCCGGCGACGGTATGCTGGCACCACGCAGGGTGTTTCAATTACAGGAAAAAACCCCTTAAATTTAAGAATTTGGGGTATTAATGGGTCCTCCTAGGCGCTAGAATACCGCGCTCAAAAAAGGGCTAAACATAGAGATATTGGAGTAACTAAGAAATGTCACTTTCCAGTGAAGCAAAACAGGGCGTTATAGCCGAACATGCACGTGGTGAAGCCGATACGGGCTCCCCGGAAGTTCAGGTAGCACTGTTGTCGAAAAGAATTGCAGAACTCACCGAGCACTTCGGTGAGCACAAGAAAGATCACCACAGCCGTCAGGGCCTTCTGAAGATGGTCAACAAGCGTCGTAAGCTGCTTGACTACCTGAAGTCGAAGGACCAGGACCGGTATCGCGAGCTGATCAAGAAGCTCGGTCTGCGCCGCTAATCCAGCGAGCGTATCCAATAGGCAATCCGTAACCGATGCGTCATCCCTGAAAAGGGGTATGCCATCGGTTGTTGTTGTCTGACTCATCTATCAGAGAAATCATCGTGAAATCGACAAGAAAAAGTTTCCAATTCGGGGAACATGAAGTAACCATCGATACGGGCGCTATCGCTCGTCAGGCTGACGGCGCAGTTGTCGTCGATATGGCCGAAACCCAGGTTCTGGTAACCGCGGTTGGCAGAAAAACGGCGGATCCGGGCAGAGACTTCTTCCCACTGACCGTCAATTACCAGGAAAAAACGTACGCAGCAGGCAAGATCCCGGGTGGATTCTTCAAGCGCGAAGGTCGTCCAGGTGAAAAAGAAGTGCTCACCTGTCGCCTCATCGATCGTCCGGTTCGTCCGCTGTTCCCGAAAGGGTTCAAGAACGAAGTTCAGATCATCGCGACCGTCATGTCACTGAACCCGGACGTCGATCCTGACATTCCGGCCCTCATTGGCGCCTCTGCGGCACTGGCTATTTCCGGAATGCCGTTTGCCGGCCCGATTGGCGCCGCCAAGGTGGGCTACAAGGACGGTGAATATGTCCTCAATCCCGGTCGTGCCGCGGTTGCCGAGGGTGAACTCGAACTCGTCGTAGCCGGTACCAAGGACGCCGTTCTGATGGTTGAATCAGAAGCCTCTGGCCTCTCTGAAGAGGTCATGCTGGGCGCTGTCATGTTCGGTCACGAGCAGATGCAGGTCGCAATCGACACCATTAACGAGCTGGCTGCTGAAGTTGGCAAGCCTGCCTGGGACTGGGCTGCTCCGGAAGCTGACGAAGATCTCGCTGCGGCCGTCGCTGCTGCGGCAACCGCCGGCCTTTCTGACGCCTACCAGATCACTGACAAGCAAGATCGCCAGGCAGCTGTTGGCGCGGCCAAGGCTGCTGTTATTGAAGCACTTGCCGGTGGCGACGATGCCCAGTGGTCTGCTGATGAGGTTAAGGGCGACCTTTATAAGCTTGAGAAGAACATCGTTCGCCAGCGCATCATCAAGGGCGAAGCCCGTATTGATGGCCGTGACAGGAGTACGGTTCGTCCGATCGACGTTGAGGTCGGTGTTCTGCCGCGTGCGCACGGTTCCGCTGTCTTCACGCGTGGTGAGACACAGGCGATTGTTGTCGCGACACTGGGAACAGGCCGCGACGCGCAGATCATCGATGCGATCGAAGGCGAGCGCAAAGAGCCGTTCATGCTGCATTACAACTTCCCTCCGTTCTGCGTCGGTGAGACCGGCTTTATCGGCTCGACGAAGCGCCGCGAAATTGGCCACGGCAAGCTGGCCCGCCGCGGTATCGAAGCGGTTATGCCGAAGATGGACGAGTTCGGATATGTCGTCCGCGTCGTCTCGGAGATCACGGAATCCAACGGTTCCAGCTCCATGGCTTCGGTTTGCGGTACCAGCCTCGCGCTGATGGACGCCGGTGTCCCGTTGAAGGCGCCGGTTGCCGGTGTTGCCATGGGTCTGGTCAAAGAAGGCGACGACTTCGCCGTTCTGACCGACATCCTGGGTGATGAAGATCACCTGGGTGACATGGACTTCAAGGTCGCGGGAACCGAAGACGGTATCACCGCTTTGCAGATGGATATCAAGATCCAGGGCATCACGAAAGAGATCATGAGCAAGGCGCTTGATCAGGCACGTGACGGTCGTTTGCATATCCTTGGTGAGATGAACAAGGTCCTCAGCGAATCGCGCGGTGAGATGTCCGAGTGGGCACCTACGATCATGACGATCAAGATCGACCCCGATAAGATCCGTGACGTTATCGGTAAGGGTGGCGCGGTTATTCGTGGGATCACTGAGGAAACGGGCGCATCAGTTGACATCGAGAACGACGGCACGATTCGCATCGCGTCGGTTGACGGCGCTTCCGGCAAGGAAGCTCTGCACCGTATCGAGCAGATTACTGCTGACGTCGAAGTTGGCCGCATCTACGATGGCAAAGTGGCTCGCCTGATGGACTTCGGTGCATTTGTCACCATTCTGCCGGGTAAAGATGGCCTTGTGCACATCTCGCAGATCTCCAACGAGCGCGTTGAGAAAGTCAGCGACAAGCTGGCCGAAGGCGATGTCGTGAAGGTGAAGGTGCTGGAAGTCGACCGTCAGGGTCGCGTGCGCCTTTCCATGAAAGAAGTCGACGCAGACTAAAGCTACATTCCTGGAATCGCGACCTGCGGTTCCAGGAACCCAATGATACGCCCTGGCAGGTAAAATGAAGGCCTCCAGGGCGTTCCTCCATCTACGAAGCCTACATGTCCGCCCGACGCGGCAATCTCGAGAGTCACGCTCTCTGAGAGGCTTTCGTTTGTCGGAATGACGTCTTGCGTCATAAACGGATCGTCGAGCGCGTTAATGATGAGGGTGGGACGCTCAATGCCGTTCAAAAAGTGCATTGAGCTGCAGCGATCGTAATAGTCCTGCATGTTCTTGAAACCGTGCAGCGGGGCAGTGACCCAGTCGTCAAATTCGGCGAAGGTGCGGGCACTCATAGCCTTATCCCACTCAAAGGCGGCGGTATATTGGTCGAATTTGCGCGCCACCGCTGTCTTCATCCGTTTTAGAAGGTATCGTTGATATACCCTTGAAAAACCTATATCTAATGCCTTAGCGCACTCGTGGAGGTTGAGCGGCACACAAACCGCGGTCGCAGCGCGCAATGGGGTATGGTCACCCGACTCGCCCATGTACTTGAGTAGTACATTACCACCCAGCGAATAGCCCACGGCCACCATTGGCCCGGAGTTCTCGGCAGCGTCCGGGGCTTTATGTAGTGTCTCAAGAAAATACCGTAAGTCATTGGTTTCACCCGCATGATAGCGCCTGGGTAGCCGGTTTATGTAGTCGCCACAATCGCGGAAATGCAGGACGCAGGAACGCCAGCCCTTCTCCAGCGCCGCGTCCATCAGCATGCGGGCGTATGAGGAATCGGCGGAGCCCTCCAGTCCATGGAGAATGATGAGTAGCGGGCTGGTGCCCGGCAACGCATCACCAGCGACGAGCCAGTCAACGGCGGTCGTATCGCCGTCAGGCAGATCAAGTTCTTGTCGGCGCAGCTCGGGCCAGCTTCGCCAGGACCATCGGAATGTAGGGTAAACGGTCTGAGCGTGGCGGTTTGTTAGCCAGCGGGCGGGTGTGAATTGACTGTCGATAATCATAGTGGGCAAAAAAATGGCCCCCCGCTTTCGCAGGGGGCCCGCCGTGGAGTGTTACCCCTTCAGGCTATGCAACAGGGGGCGGGGGAGCGTATCCCCGTTGCAGATGTCACGCTATGGCATAGACGGGGTTGCTGTCAAGATGTTTGGGCCTATCGAGTCAACAGATATGCCTGTAACTCCTTGCAACGGTTCGAGTTTCCAGTTCTGGATTGCCCATTGCCAGATATCATTCAAGCTCGCGTCAGTGAGGTCGGACGGTGGCTGTTGTTGCAGTGCACGCAGCGCCGCAATGAGCGTGGGTCGGACCTGTTTAAGGGGGATTCCGGGTGCACCAGTCAATTTGCTGAGCTTGTCACCGTCAGGGTGCGTCACCACCGGGATATGTATGTAGTCCGGCGTTCGATACCCGAGGAGTTTCTGTAACCAGATCTGCCGCGCGGTCGAGTCCATGATGTCGATGCCTCGCACGATTTCTGTAATACCTTCGAGTTCGTCGTCCACCACCACAGCAAGCTGGTAGGCGATGAGCCCGTCGCGCCGTTTGATGATGAAGTCGCCGGATTCCGACTCCAGTCGCTGTGTTTGCTGACCCTGGAGGCCGTCGTCGAAGCTGATCGGTGTGTCATCGGTACGGATTCTTATCGCTGTGTCCGTCCGGTCGCAGCCATTTCGGCAGGTTCCAGGGTAGATTGTGCCCAGCGAGCCACGCGGTGCATCGGCAAGATCTTTCCGTGAACAGCCGCAACGGTAGGCCAGTGAGATGTCCAGCAGGGTCTGTAATGCGCTCTCGTGTGCCTGAGCACTGGCGCTTTGATAGATGACGTCGCCGTACCATTCAAGGCCATACGCTTCCAGGGCGGTGAGGATTAGATCAGTGGCGCCCGCTTGTTCACGTGGCGGATCGATGTCCTCAATACGAACAAGCCAGAGTCCGTCACGGACTCTGGCCTGCAAGTAGCTGGCTACGGCGGCTACAAGCGAGCCGAAGTGCAGCGGACCGGTCGGCGAGGGCGCAAACCGGCCAACGTATTGTCTACCGGTAACGATCGTCCCGATCGCGAAACTGGCGCTCGGCGAGTTCGCGACGCTCCTGTGCCTCAAGACACAGCGTTGCTACAGGTCGTGCTTCCAGCCGCTTCAGGCCGATCTCTTCACCGGTTTCGTCGCAGAACCCATAGGAGCCTTCGTCGATACGAATCAGGGCTGAGTCGATCTTGCGGAGCAGTTTCCGCTCTCGATCACGGGTACGGAGCTCGAGGCCGAACTCGGATTCCTGCGTGGCCCGATCGTTAGGATCCGGAAAGTTGGCCGCCTCGTCCTGCATGTGGTGAACCGTACGGTCAACTTCATACATCAGCTCACGTTTCCAGGCGCTCAAAATATTGCGGAAGTGCTTGAGCTGTTGGTCGCTCATGTACTCCTCGCCACGTCTGGGCTTATACGGTGCGATGCCGTGAATCGGGCCTGAGAGCACGTCACCTTTTGGCTTGATGCGGCGCGCCGGGACCTTGCGGGCGCCTGCCTTGCTGGTCGGCACCTTTTTCTTCATCGGCGGTCGTTTCTTGCTCACGGCCGTTTTCTTGGCGGCAGGCTTCTTCCTGGCGGCGGGCTTCTTCTTACTGGCTTTCTTTACGGCCTTCTTGCTGACCTTCTTTACGGCCTTCTTGCTGACCTTCTTTGCGGCCTTTTTTGTGGGCTTCTTCGCAGCCTTCTTCTTGGCGACTTTCTTCTTACTGGCAGTCTTCTTCTTGGACGCTTTCTTCTTGGCTACCTTCTTTTTGGAGGGTTTCCTTTTCGTAGGTGTCTTTTTCCTGCTCACGGCCTTCTTTTTCGCGACTTTCTTCTTGGTCGCGGTCTTTTTGGAGGCAACTTTCTTGCGAGAGGCTGGCGTCTTTTTCCGCTTCTTACTTGCGGCTTTCTTTGCGGGCATTATTGGCTCCTGCCGGGGAAAGAAAAGGCCGGAATTATACATGGCCTGTGGCCGCATGGAAGCCTTATTTTCTGCGGAAATCGGCCCCCAATTCCATTACACTATCGGACTTTATAGACGGGATATGGCGTAGACCACGCATGCGATTAAGCAAGATCAAGCTCGCTGGCTTCAAATCCTTCGTCGACCCCACAACTATTACCTTTCCCAGCAGTCTAGTAGGCGTCGTTGGGCCCAATGGATGTGGCAAGTCGAACGTAATTGATGCCGTGCGATGGGTAATGGGCGAGAGCTCCGCGAGCCGCCTTCGGGGCGACTCAATCACGGATGTGATTTTTAATGGATCGAGTTCGCGCAAGCCTGTCGGAGCCGCGTCGGTCGAATTGCTGTTTGATAACACGGATACGACCCTGGAGGGTCAGTATGCCAAATACGCTGAGATCTCGATTCGTCGCGAAGTCAGTCGCGACAGCATTTCCAGCTATTTCCTGAACGGCACCAAGTGCCGCCGCAAAGATATCACGGGTGTATTCCTGGGTACCGGTCTGGGTCCTCGTAGCTACTCGATTATCGAACAGGGCATGATTTCGCGTCTCATCGAAGCAAAGCCGGAGGAGATGCGTGTCTTTATCGAGGAAGCGGCCGGTATCTCGAAGTACAAAGAGCGCCGCCGCGAGACCTCAAATCGCATCAAACACACAAAAGAGAACCTCGATCGTCTTCTCGACGTTCTCGACGAAGTTGAAAAGCAGATCAAACACCTGGACCGTCAGGCGAAAACGGCCGAACGTTACAGCAAGCACAAAGCACAAGAGCGTCGTACATCGGCAGAACTGCTGGCCCTGCGCACCAAGGAACTGGATGACCGGGGTGGAGAGGCAAAATCTCGTTTGTTGGAACGCAAAACAGCCCTCGAAGCAGCCATCGCCAAGCAGCGTAGCCTCGAAGCGTCGCTCGAGGAAACTCGCGTACGTCAGAGTGAATATACCGACGAGTTCAACGAGGTGCAGGGTCGCTACTACAAAGTTGGCGGCGAGATCGCCCGCCTGGAACAGTCGATTGAGCATGCGCGTGAACTTCGCGAGCGCCAGGAACGGGATCTCGAGCAGGCGGTACAGGGCGCGAAAGAAATTGCAGGGCATATCGATCAGGATCAGACAGAGATCGAGCAGCTTGAACTGACTCTTAGCGAGCTCGTGCCGGGCCTCGAGGAGGCGCGACAGAGTGAGCGTGCCTCTTCGGACTCGTTGCAGCGCGCAGATGAAGCGCTGGCAGAGTGGCAGAAGCAATGGGACGCTCATTCACTGAAACACAATGAAGCGATGCAGCAGCAGAATGTCGAGCATTCGCGAGCTGAACAGATCGAGTCGCGGTTGCAGAGTTTTGCCGAGCGGCGCAGAAAAATCGACGAGTCGCAGTCCGATGCCACGCCTGAGGATCTGCAGGTCAAGCATGATCAGCTTGCGGGGCAGGAAATGCGTAAGCGCCAGGCACGTGACGAATTTAAGCGTCACCTGGCCGATGTCGGCGAAAAGGTACGTAGGCTGCGCGAGCAGGATCAGAAGCTCACAAGGCTCGTGGAGGAACGTCGTTCGGCGCTGTTGGGTGCGCAAGGTAAATTCGCCTCGCTGGAAGCGTTGCAACAGGCGGCGCTGGGCGAGGGTGATGACGGCATCAAGGATTGGCTCAAAGGTGCCGGGCTTGATAGCAATAAGCGTGTAGCGCAGACACTGGATGTCGATGACGGCTGGGACAGGGCCGTTGAGACGGTCCTTGGCGAATACCTGCAGGCCGTGTGCGTCGCAGACATTACGCCCGTAACAGAAACGATCGCCAGCCTCCGCTCTGGCGCGGTCACCGTGCTTCGGGAGCATTCGAAAGATGATGTTTCCCTGAACACGGACAATACGCTGGCAATGAAAGTCAGGGGTGCGCCTGCGGCCGTTCAGGAGATGTTGGCGGGTGTGAAGTTCGCCGATTCGATATCAAACGCCCTGGCTGTGCGTGAACGTCTAACGGGCGATGAGTCGGTGGTTACGGCAGAGGGAATCTGGCTGGGCCGCAACTGGCTGCGGGTGTCCCGTGATAAGGATGGCAAGGCCGGCGTGTTGGCTCGAGAACACGAAATGCGCCGTCTCAAGGCCGACATGCGCGAAATGCAGGCTCGCTTTGACAGTGCGAGGAAACTGCTCGCTGACGGCCGCATCAGGCTGAACCAGCTTGAAGAGCGCCGCGAGACGCTGCAGCAGGACGCATCATCGTTACTTAACGAGTATTCCGAGATCAAGGCGGCTCTGGAGTCGGCGAAATACCAGATGGACCAGGCGAATGCGCGCAAGGCGGCGTTGGCCGAAGAGGTCTCCGAACTCGATAAGGAAAAGATTGCCGCCGACGAGCAGCTGCGCGAGTCGCGGCGTCTGCATGAACAGGCGCTTGGCGCAATCGAACATCTATCGTCCGAGAAAGTGAGACTCGAAAGGCAGCGTGACGAACTGCGGGGTGAGCTGCAACGCGTTCGCGAGCAGGCGGATGAGGATCGCCAGACGGTCCAGACCATCACTATTCAGTTTGAGAGTCGGCGAAACAGCAAAGAATCGGCGGCACAAAATCTTGAGCGTATGGAGCGGCAGCTCCAGCAATTCCGCTCACGTGAAAACGAGATTCGCGAGCAGCTTTCCAGCAGCCAGGCGCCGATGACCGACAATAAGGCATCGCTTGAACAACAACTGGCGACTCGCGTTGAGGTTGAAGAAGAGTTGTCAGGCGCGCGCCAGAAAGTGGAGAAAGTCGAATCAGAACTACGTGACCTTGATCAGTCGCGAATGCAACTCGACCAGTCTGTCGACGCGGCCCGCCAGAACGTTAGCGAAGCCGAGATGGGCGTACAGGAACTTCGCGTCAGGCGTGAAGGTTTTGCCGAACAGCTGGGGCAAACTGACTTTGATTTTGCGACGTTGCTTGAAGAGATGGACGAGGCGGCGGACGTTGATAGCTGGGAAGAGAAGCTCGAGAAGGTTCGGCGCAAAATAGATCGACTCGGTCCTATCAATCTTGCGGCTATCGACGAGTTCAAGGAACAGTCTGAGCGCAAGGAATACCTCGACTCGCAGCTGGCAGATCTCAACGATGCCCTCGCGACGCTCGAAGGTGCTATTCGCAAAATCGATCGTGAGACGCGCACGCGTTTCCGTGAGACGTACAACAACATTAATGTCGGCTTCCAGCGCCTGTTCCCAAAACTGTTCGGTGGTGGTCATGCTTACCTTGAGTTGACGGGCGAGGATTTGTTGTCAACGGGTATTACGGTAATGGCGCGCCCGCCTGGCAAGCGAAACAGCACAATCCACTTGCTGTCGGGTGGTGAAAAGGCGCTGACAGCCGTTGCCCTTGTATTCGCTATATTCGAGCTAAATCCTGCGCCGTTTTGCATGCTCGACGAGGTCGATGCGCCGCTCGATGATGCCAATGTTGGTCGTTTCTGCGATATCGTTCGCGAGATGTCAGACAAGGTACAGTTCGTCTTCATTACGCATAACAAAGTAACGATGGAACTCGCGCGCCAGTTGTCCGGTGTCACGATGCAGGAGCCGGGCGTATCTCGGCTCGTGTCGGTTGATCTCGATGCAGCTGTGAAGATGGCGGCAAGCTAAGAACGATTCAGAGTCGTGGAAATGGAAGGTTTGCGTTGGTGGTTATTGCTATTTGGACTGCTGGTGATCGCCGGCGTCTATCTCTATAGCCGTCGCGAAAAAGACACGCCTGCGGAGGAATCGGTTGCCCCATCCGGACCGCGAGTTGAGCCTACACTCGGTGACGACGAGTCCGATGAGTTCGGCAATGATGACGAATATCAAATCGAATCCCCGAGTATTGACGAGGACGATTCGTCGGAGCCGGTAGCTGCGAACGCGCCCCAGAAAATAGTAACGCTTCGTCTGGTGGGTCATGACAAGAAGCTATTCCAGGGCGATGAGCTGATACTCAGCATGCGCGGAATTGGTTTGCGACATGGCAAGTTTGGCATCTTCCATCGCTACGATGGCAATGACGAATCCCGGACGATTTTCAGTGCTGCCAGCCTGGTTGAGCCGGGCAGCTTTGATCTCGCGAATATCAAGGATCAGCAAATTCCAGGTATAAGCTTGTTCCTCGTGTTACCGGGGCCCATCGATAGCGTTGATGGCTTCGACTTGATGATGGCCGCCGCACGTGCGCTGTCGCAGTCACTGGATGGAGAACTGCTGGATGAGTCGGGAAGCACGCTGAGTATTCAGCGTGAGCGCTATTTGCGCGAAGAGATCATTCAGTACCAACACTCCAATCTGCTTACCTGAGACGGCGCGTCCAGCAATCATGGGAGCGTCGGCAAAGACCCAAAAAAGAATTGAGTCACTGCGTGACGAGATCCGTTATCACAACCACCGCTACCATACGCTCGATGATATTGAGATTCCTGATGCCGAGTACGATCGGCTTATGCGAGAGCTGCAGGGCCTCGAGAAAGAATTCCCGGAACTCGTAACAGCTGACTCACCGACGCAGCGGGTTGGGGCAGAACCGAGCGAGACGTTGCAGACGGTGCGACACCAGTTACCCATGTTGTCGCTCGATAATGTGTTTGCGGAAGAAGAACTACGCGAGTTTCACCAGCGGGTGGCGGAGAAACTTGAATTCGAAGATGGCGCTGCCGATCTGCGGTATGCAGCGGAACCTAAGCTCGACGGAGCTGCAATAAGTTTGCTGTATGAAGATGGCGTCCTGTTGCGTGCGGCTACACGCGGTGATGGAGCGACCGGCGAAGACATCACGCACAACGCGCGAACGATTGATTCGATTCCGTTGCGTTTAATCGGCAACGGTTACCCGAAGACACTCGAAGTTCGCGGTGAAGTGTTCATGCCGCGAGCAGGTTTTGAGGCCTATAACAAGAAAGCTCGGGCGGCGGGTGAGAAAACATTTGTTAATCCGCGCAATGCCGCGGCAGGCAGTCTGCGGCAACTCGATCCAAAGCTGACCGCAGAACGCCCGCTCGACATGTATGTGTACTCGGTAGGACTTGTGGAGCACGGGGAGTTGCCGGAACAGCACAGTGAGATCATTGAGCAACTTCAGGCATGGGGCCTGAAGACGTGTCCGGAACGAAGAGTCGTTACCGGTGTTGAAGGGTGCCTTGCCTACTATGAGGCTATCGGTAAGAAACGTGATGCGCTGGCGTATGACATCGACGGTGTTGTTTACAAAGTGGATAGTCTTGCGATGCAGCGCGAGCTTGGATTTGTCGCCCGTGCGCCGAGATGGGCCGTGGCACACAAATTTCCGGCGCAGGAGGAACTGACGACTGTTGTTGATGTTGAATTCCAGGTTGGTAGAACGGGGGCAGTGACGCCGGTAGCTCGGCTGGACCCTGTCTTTGTCGGTGGCGTGACCGTCAGTAACGCAACCTTGCACAACATCGATGAGTTGCATCGCAAGGATGTGAGGGTAGGGGATACCGTAATCGTTCGACGCGCGGGTGATGTGATTCCCGAAGTAGTTAGCGTGGTCACGAGTCGGCGGCCCACGAAGACAACACGTGTGCAGTTACCTGAGCGTTGCCCTGTTTGTGATTCGCATGTAATGCGCGAACAGGGTGAGGCCGTTGCACGATGTACTGGCGGACTCTTCTGCAAGGCGCAACGCTCGGAAGCCCTGAAACACTTCGTGTCTAGAAAAGCGATGGATATCGAGGGCCTCGGAGCGAAGCTTATTGAGCAGTTTGTCGAAGAAGACAGGTTTCAAAATCCGTCCAACATCTTCGAGCTAACAAACGAGGAACTGGCAAAGCGCGAACGCATGGGCGAGAAATCGGCTGAAAACCTCGTCAAGGCCATCGACGCAAGTAAGGCGACATCGCTTTCCAGGTTCCTGTATGCACTCGGCATTCGCGAAGTTGGCGAAGCCACCGCACAAAACCTGGCAACGTACTTTGGGAGCCTGCCAGCGATCCTGACAGCAACCGCCGAGGATCTTGTGAAGGTTCCGGATGTTGGTCCAGTAGTGGCGAAGCGAATTCGCGACTTTCTGAACGAGGGACACAACCTGGAGGTCATTCAGCAACTGCAGGATCACGGAGTCCATTGGGCGGATACGGATCCGATGCAAATAGCCGAAGATGGACCGTTAACAGGCAAGACGTTCGTTATTACAGGCACACTACCCGGTATGACGCGCGATGAAGCAAAGGCGCTGATTCAACGGGAGGGCGGTAAAGTGACAGGTAGCATCTCCAAAAAAACGAGCTATCTGTTAGCGGGAGAGAAAGCCGGATCGAAGCTGGCAAAGGCTCAGCAGCTCGCGGTGGAAGTGCTCGACCTCAATAGTCTGATTGCCTTATTGAAGTAAGAAGTACCTCATCTCGCGGCGCGTAATCGGCCGCTGGGTGATTCCGTTTTTAAGTGGTTCGCCCAGTTACACATGTGGTAAACGCTTCGTGAATGTGTCAAGACTTGGGCAATTTTTCCCATGTTCGTCATTTCTCTGGCGATTCTTCCATCCGATCAATATATTGCTGGCCATGCAAGAAAAACTAAAACAACAAGTCTTGGAGGCACTGTTCTTAGTCCTTCGTCCAATTGTGAAGATTTTGCTTAGATATGGAATCGGCGTTAGCGAATTTTCCGAAACCGTAAAAAGGTCGTATGTCGATGTTGCGACTACTGAGTTTGGCATTAGGGGAAGGCCTACCAATATCTCCCGTGTAGCGGTGATGACTGGTCTAACGCGAAAAGAGGTGCGGCGCCTTCGCAACATTCTTGAGACCGGTGAAGTAAACCTAAGTGTCAAAACAACGCCCATCGCGGAAATACTCCATCGATGGCACTCTGAGGATGATTATCTAGATGAAGATGGCAGACCTGCTGCCTTAGCGTTTTCGGATGGGCGTAACTCATTTTCATCTTTGGTGAAGAGGTTTGGTGGGGACGTACCGGCTGGCGCTATGCGTACAGAACTCAAGCGTATAGGATCTATTGTTGAAGATGATAAGGGCTATTTGCTTCTAATGAAGCGCAGTGTTTCTCCGTCGGGTCAAACAGAAAATCTGCTGACATCGCTGGTGCACTCCGCTTACCCATTGCTGTCAACAATTGCTGAAAACTCAGCGAGTGACGAAGGGCCGGCTGGACTGGGCCAATTCTCTGCGTACTCGACGGCGATAAATCGGAGCGACGTGAAGCGTCTTCGTCGAATTAGTTACGATCGACTCTCCGACTTGGCTGAATCGTTTGATGATTTGTTCATGGCGTATGAGTCGCTCCATGAATCCAACAATAATTCGGACAAAACTGTGGTTTCGGTTGGCCTATTCTATTTCGAGGAAAGGGACGAGAACGCGAAGTACACTTGGTGACGAATCAGAATAATTGCGCAGTCAGACAGTTTTTCTTCTGCTTTTTGCTCCACATTGCGGCGAAATTCCAAACTAATATGGCTTCAATCCCCCCCAGGTTGAATAGGGGGGCTCGCATTCCGCATAGAGCTGTCCGCCATTGAAAGGTTAAATAAATCAATAGTTTACATAACCTTATTCTCGCGATTCCGTATGAGTACGAGCGAATCTTTTGACATAATGTAATACGAGCCCACAGTTGGTGAAGAAAGCCCATTTGTAGTGAGTTACAGAGGGTTGCATAGGGCGCTGGCCCAAGCTACTTTACATATTGCGCAGGAACAGTGGCCTTAAATGGGGCAAGAAGTAAAAGACCATCTCAGGCGGGCTCTCTCGCTAATGTTCAAGCCGCTTGTACGCCTTCTGATTGCGCAGGGGGTAACGCATGCTGAGTTTTCAGAGACGGTCAAAGAAGTCTACGTGGAAACTGCGCTTAGACATTTTGAGACGGACGGGAAAGTAAACAAGTCAAGGATCGCGATACTGACCGGATTGACGAGGAAAGAGGTCAAGAACGTCATAGATAGATCGTTGACTAGCGACTTTAAAGAGAAGACTTATTCACGGCCGGCGAGGGTTTTGACGGGTTGGTATTCCGATCCAGCTTTTCAGGGGCCTTACGGGATACCACTTGAATTGCCGTACGAGAGTTCGGGCGTCGACCAAGCGAGTTTTATTGAATTAGTCAGACAGTATAGCGGCGATATGGCGCCAAGGCAGATGCTGAATCAGTTAATTGAGTCGGGATCAGTAATAGAGGTCGATGGCAGATACAAGGCGATAAATAGGGTCTATCAGCATTCGAAATTATCGTCATCGGCGATTCGGCGACTGGGAGAGGTTGGCTACAGAGTATTTTCGACAGCCGCAAAGAACATAGACAAGAAAGATGAGGGTGAGAGGCATTTTGATCGGATGGTCTACGCGGATGATGGTTGTACTGAAGAGGTTCTAGAGCTTTTCAATCAGTACATCCGGCAGCACGGCCAGCGGTTCTTGGAAGAGTTAGATGTTTGGTTTTCCTCTCGGCGAGAGTTGAACAAGCCAGGTGAAGAAAGAAAAGAAACAGGTTTGTACATGGTTCATTACGTCGAAGATCAAGGTGATTTGGGAACTCTACAAGCGCTGTTGACTGAACGAGGGGTCGGCGAAGACAGTTTGTGAGAAAGAGATATTGGTGATAAGCGTTTGTTAACTGAATTGGAGATCGGAAAACAAACAATTCATCCAATAGGGTTGGAGTACAAATAGGAGCGAAAAAATGCGTATTGCAAGAAGCGCTGGAGCACTTGTTGCTCTGGGAGCGACGCTGATTGTGACCGCCAACACCGCGATTGCGGAAGTTGGTGGTGCTCAAGCACTCGGGATCGACGCCAATGATGCGTTGGGAATCGATGCGAACGACAGTCTCGGGATCGACGCCAATGATGCCCTGGGTATTGATGCGAATGACGTCCTCTCCGGTCCGGTTGACCGCATAGACGCCATTAACGGTGTATTCGAGTCCATGGGGCAGATCGTGATGGCCTCTCGTGGAGCTCTCGCCGGGATGAGCGTAGGCGATTTCGTCTCC
>JAIBDF010000199.1 GCA_024679535.1 Chromatiales bacterium | reverse complement strand
GAATCGATTGTCGTGGTCGAACAGGATTCAGGCATCCGTCCGATGGAACCTGAGTTTGGTGAGGCAACCGAGAACATCGAGACCATTGAGGCGCCAGCGCCGAATATCTCCGCGGCAACTGGCGATACGGGTGAATTCCGTTCCCTGGAAGATACGTTCAGCAGCGATACCGCTGTTAATCTCGATCAGGCCGATCCGCTGGCTGAAGCCGATTTCCACATGGCCTACGGTCTTTACGACCAGGCCGCTGATCTCGTCAATGGCGCCCTTGAGTCCGACCCCAATGATACGGCGCTCATGTCCAAGCTTTGTGAAATCTATTTCGTCTGGGGCAACCAGGACGCCTTCATCGACGCGGCCGGACGCCTCAAGACAGCCGTCGGCGATAGCGATTCAGGGCTTTGGGACAAGATTGTCATCATGGGCCAGCAAATTGCCGCAGAGCACAAACTCTTCGCGGGTGCGGGTATTGCCGGCGCAACCAAGATGGTCGATCTGTCCTTCGAAGACGAGATGGACGAGGCGGCCGCACTCGATATGGATTTCGGTGGCGCAGCCTCTGCGGACGCCGACATTATTGACCTCGGCAGCGACGAAGCGCCCGGTCGCGACGAAGGCATCGACTTTCTGTTTGATGAAACGACAGGTGATCGGATAGCGCTCCCCAACGATACGGAGAATTTTGAAGCAGTGCTGGATGTAACGGTCGAGACACCGACCATCGAGCAACAGTTTTCCGGTCTGGAAGGCACGTCTGAACTCCCGTCCCTCGACGGGGCGCTGGACGATGCAATTATCGGAGGCGCCGAGGACTCGGAGACTACGGCCGAAATCAATCTTGACGAGCTTGACCTCGACATCACTGGCACCAACGAATCGCTTGCGGACACCGGCATTAACGAGGCACTCACCGATCACGACGACGTGGCCGGCAATGATCTGGAAATCGACGACGACCTCGACTTCGGCGAACTCGAGTCATCGGCTACCGGCATGCGCCTGGCCCCCGACGAGACCGGCAGAATGCCGCTGATCGACGTCGAGCTGGAGACCGACGTTGACCCAGGAATGGATCTGGACCTGCTCGACGCTACCGGCCGCACGCAGGTACTGAGCGAAGACATGGCCGTCGCAACGGGCGTGGACGTTGGCGCGGATATCGCCGACAACGAAGCAACATTGCTGGCGTCCGGCTACGGCGACGAAGACGAAGACACAGAAGTCGCGGGCGATGCAGAAACCATGCTGGCACCGATGGACGATGACGACGACTTTGATTTCGCCAAGACCGAGGCCTTGCCGCCAGAGGCATTCGCAGATAGCTCGGGCCTGGACGAGACGAGCGAAATGCCTGCCGTGGCAAGGACGGATGTGGATCTTGATTTGGACGACCTGACAGCTGCTTTGCAGGTTAGCGAAGTTGGCGACACGATTGAGCACCCTCGCGACGATGCGACGGTTGAGCAACCGCGCCCGTCACTGTCTGAGGAGACGGTGGAAATTCCGACAATGTCGACCTTTCCGGAAGACATGAGTGAAGATCTGCACGAAGCGCGCACGATGACTGAGGTCGGCACGAAGCTTGATCTCGCCCGCGCATATGTCGATATGGGCGATCCGGCGGGAGCTCGCAGCATCCTCGATGAGGTCCTCGACGAAGGTGACGAAGGACAGCGTCAGCAGGCACAGCAGCTGCTTGATTCGTTGCCGAGTTAAGTCGCTCCGACGGCAGCTTAATGCGCGTCGCGCTCGGTATCGAATACGACGGCACGTCGTACAACGGCTGGCAACGCCAGAAAACCGGTCTCGGTGTGCAACAACGCGTCGAAGAGGCGCTCAGCGTTGTTGCGAACCACCCTGTCGAAGTTATCTGTGCGGGCCGCACCGACACGGGCGTGCATGCGACCGATCAGGTGGTGCATTTCGATACGGATAGCGATCGCAGCGAACGCGGCTGGTTGCTGGGAGCGAACACCAATCTGCCCGACGACATCAACGTCAGCTGGGTTACGCTGGTCGCCGATGATTTTCACGCTCGTTTCTCCGCGATGTCCCGTAGCTATCGTTATCTCATCCTGAATCGCCTGCAGCGCTCCGCACTGCATCGCCACCGCGCCTGGTGGGTGTATGAACCGCTTGATGCGGAGCGGATGGACGCGGCAGCGCAGCGGCTGCTGGGTAAACATGACTTCTCGGCCTTCCGGGCTGCTGGCTGTCAGGCCAGCACCGCGGTGCGTCACCTGACTCACATCTCGGTCGCCCGAGCGGGCGACTGGATTACACTCGATGTGACGGCGAATGCATTCCTGCAGCACATGGTGCGAAATATCATGGGTACGATTGCGACGGTAGGGCTTGGTGAGGAAGGCGTCGAGTGGATTACGGAAGTCCTGGAGAGCCGCGATCGCAAAGCGGGAGGAATCGCCGCGCCGGCACACGGGCTGACGCTCGCCGGGGTCGAATACCCGGCGGCGTTTGGCGTTCCGGCGGCTGGCTGTTCGCAAGCTATACGGATATGATTCTCCCATGAGTTGGTTAGAGAAATTGATGCCGTCGCGCATCAGCACTGAGAAGCGCGCCAAGTCGGTGCCCGAAGGTGTGTGGATCAAGTGTTCGAACTGCGATGCACAGCTGTATCGCAATGAACTCGAGCGCAACATGCACGTTTGCCCTAAGTGCAACTTTCACATGCGCATCGGTGCCAGGCGGCGTCTCGGTTTCTTCCTCGACCCTGAATCGCAGCAGGAATTGTCGGCGCAGCTGGAGCCGGAAGACCCGCTCAAGTTCAAAGACAGCAAGCGTTATCGCGACCGGATTGTGCAGGCGCAGAAGAAGACCGGCGAGAAAGACGCGCTCGTGTCCGTCACGGGTACCCTGTTCGGGCGTCCGATCGTTGTCTGTGCTTTCGAATTCGGCTTTATGGGCGGTTCGATGGGTTCGGTCGTGGGCGAGCGCTTCGCCCGTGCGGCGCAATATGCTGGTGACAACAACATGCCGCTCGTCTCGTTTGCAGCCAGTGGTGGGGCGCGTATGCAGGAGGCCCTGTTTTCGCTGCTGCAGATGGCCAAGACATCAGCGGCGCTCGCCAACCTTGGTGCGCGCGGTATCCCTTATATATCGGTCCTGACGGATCCGACCACGGGTGGTGTGTCGGCGAGCCTCGCAATGCTGGGTGACGTAAATATTGGTGAGCCCGGCGCGTTGATCGGATTTGCCGGACCGCGCGTCATCGAGCAAACCGTTCGCGAACGTTTGCCCGAAGGTTTTCAGCGCAGTGAGTTTTTGCTGGACCACGGCGCCATCGACATGATTCTGGACCGTCGCAAGATGCGCGAAGAGATTGGCGATCTGCTGGCAAAATTCTCGAGCCAGCCCAGCCCCGTCCCCGCGTCCTGATCTAACGATGTTACCCGCCGGCTCGCCGTTGTCCGCATGGCTGACGTGGCTGGAGACGCTGCATCCCAAGGAAATTGAGCTCGGCCTTGAGCGGGTCCGAGACGTGCTTGGCCGCCTGCCCCTGCAGCGACCCGAGCATGTGTTTCTGATTGCCGGTACGAACGGCAAGGGTTCCAGCGTTGCCATGACGGATGCCTTGCTGCGGGCCGCCGGTCTGCACACCGGCGTGTATACCTCACCGCATATTCTCGACTACAACGAACGCATTGCCGTGAACGGCACCTGTGCGAGCGACAGTGAGATCGTTGCCGCGTTCGAAACGGTGGAAAGCGCGCGTCAGGGCGTATCGCTCACGTACTTCGAGTACAGCACGTTGGCAGCGCTGGTCGTATTCTCTGCCGCGGATCTCGACGCCTGGGTACTGGAAGTCGGTATGGGCGGGCGCCTGGATGCGACCAATGCGATTGAGCCTACAGCGGCACTCATCACCAACGTGGCGCTGGATCACTGCGACTGGCTCGG
>JAIBDF010000005.1 GCA_024679535.1 Chromatiales bacterium | reverse complement strand
GTGTCCTGCACCAACAGCGTATTCGTGCGATCGTCAACGCCAATGCTGCCGCGTTCAGATAGCATGGAACCTCCGCCGCCACCGGTGATCAGACCAGCCAGGTCAGCCGCTTTCGCGTAATTAACCTGCAGGAACTCTGAGTAAACCGGCTCCAGTTCCTGGATGGCTAGCTGTGCTTCAAGGTCAGCGGTTTCACGCGCTGCAATTTCCTCAGCCGGTGCAACCATGATGACATTGCCGTTCTGGCGCATGTCGAGACCCTTGGTCGTCATGACGATATCGAGAGCCTGATCCCACGGTACGTTCCGCAGGCGCAGCGTCACATTGCCCTGGACGGTGTCCGATACCACGATGTTCTTGCCCGAGGTTTCAGCCAGCAGCTGCAGCACCGAACGCGTCTCGATATCCTGGAAGTTCAGCGACAGGCGCTGACCTTCGTATTCTTTGTTCTCCGAGAACAGGCCGGCTTCATCCTGCGACTCTTCCGGCGCCGGGTTGATCTCGATGGTGAACTCGTTGTCGGACTGGTAAGCAAGCTGCTCATACTTGCCTGCAGCCGAAATGACGATACGTGTATCGAGATTCGTGCGCAAAGTGTCAACGGTCGTAACCGGCGTCGCAAAGTCGTTAACGTCGAGACGACGCATCAACTCTGCCGGCAGGCTCGTATCTTTAAATACAGCCACTACTCGACCACCTTCCTGGCGGATGTCGACCGAGGTCGACGGGTCGGTCAGGTTGACGACAACACGGCCGCCACCCTCGCGAGTACGGCGGAAATCAACAGCGGAAATGGCGCGCTCTCCCGGAGCGGCGTAGGAGCGGGAATCAGATGTCGGCGCACTGGCGAACTGGGTGGTACCTGCGCTGTAGTCATCTCCGTCACCCAGGGTGACAATTATCGTGTTTCCGCTCCGACGAGTTTCGTATGCGACCATGGTGCCAAGATTCAGCACAACACGTGTGCGGCCATTCGCTTCGGCCGTCAACACTGTGTCCAGCGGCCCAATATTCACATCGCGACGACGCGATGTCATGCCCAGTGCCGTGTCGGGCAGATCGAGCGCAATTCGCGCAGGATTCTCGATTGTGAAGTCCAGCGGCTCAGGCGCTGTGTCACTCATGATCAGCTTCAGCTCGACGCGCTCGCCGGGCAGACTCTGCACCTGAATGTCTTGCAGCCGGTTGCTTTCCTGGGCGCTGACGGAAGCCCCCCAGAAGAGCAGCAGTGCCGCCTGTGCCAATGCGGCGAACTTCGCGAAGCGAGGTGTCACCGTCGGTTTTGTTTTGAGCATCATTCCCATTACTCCCAGTTCCATTCAGGCGTTAGTCTGAAAGACCAACCGCGGCGTCTCTTTCGATATAGCCGCCGATACCATCTGAAATAATTTCCACCAGTGTGATTTCCGATTCAGAAATATCCGTGATTCGTCCGTCGTTCTGACCCAGGTAGTTACCTGGAACGACGCGGTGAATCAGTCCGTCCGATGTTTGTACGAGACCGTACAGCGTCTCGCCGATGTTCAGCGTGCCGACCATGCCGAGCGTGTCCAGCGGAAAGTCCTCGAGGAACTCCCGAATACGATCGGGATCAGGCCGGGTACCACCCGCCGCGGAACCACTTGCCTGCGGCGTATCCGGTACGAACGGCGAGCGAATGCCCTGCTGGTCAGCCACGTACTCAAACCCTTCGTACGGCGTAATTTCCGGAAGCGGGTCTATGCGACCACCAGGAGTCGCTTTCACGTCGTTGATGTACTTGTCGAGCTCATCCATGTCAGCCCCGCAAGCCGCGAGACCGAGCGCCATAACAATAGCCAGACCAAGCTTGATGACCGACCTGATATTTGAAGAAGCGTGCAGCATTAGTTTGCCTCCTCGTCAATATAGCGGTAGGTCTGAGCAGTCACTTCCATGCTCAGATTGTCAAATTCCTCATTGCTCTCGGGCGTAATGTTGATGTCGTGCAGCGTCACGATGCGCGGCAGCGCCGCGATCCCGCTGACGAATTTGCTGACCTCGTGGTAACCGCCGGTCAGGCGTATTTTGATCGGCTTCTCAGCGTAGAAGTCCCTGGGGATTTCCGGCTGCGGCACGAACAGCTTTTCCTGCAAGCCGGCCGCGAGGCCCGTTTGCGAAATATCGACGATCAGGCTCGGAATCTCCGTCTTACCGGGCAACTGCCGCAGCATTGTGCCGAAAGACTGTTCGATCTCTGCAAGCTGCGCTTTATAGTCGTCGTAGTTTGCCGCCTTCTTCTGCTTGTTCTCGAAGGTCAGGCGCAGCGATGTCTCTTCACCCTCGGCGCGTTCCAGCAGCGGTGCCTTGTCTTTTATGATGAACCAGTAGATACCCAAGCCCGTCACCAGCGCGAACACGATCACGATGACCCCAATCCGGAATGGCAACGGCCAGCGACCAACGTCATTCGCGTCCAGACTCTGAAGTTCTTCAACGAGGTTCATTCCATATCCTCCATTTCAGAGCGCATCTGCTTCAGGTAAACCACGAATTCTGCCTGGCGGGATGAGCCTGCCTGCGTCGTTTCAACTCGTTCAACCTCCGGGTCACCGAGCCATTCCGATGCATCGATCTGGCGCATCAAAGCCGAAACTCGTGTGCTCGACTGCGCAACGCCGCGAATCTCGACCCGGGCACCCGTTTGTTTCATTCCTGTCAGGTACACGCCCTCAGGCAGTTGCCGAGCAAGTTCATCAAAGAGATGCACGATCTCCGGACGACTCTTCTGCAGCTGTTCGATAATCTCCATGCGCGCAAGCAGACGTTCTTTTTGCAGCTCGAGGCCGTCGATCTCCGCAATGCTCTTCTCAAGCTCGACTATTTCGGCTTTAAGGCGCTCATTGCGCAAATTCTGTGCTGAAAGCATCTGGTTATACGCGAGACTGGTCAGCAGGATGACGGCGATGGCCGCCAGAACGGCGAAGCCCATTGCCAAACCGAAGTCTCGTTGGCGTTTTTGCCGTTCCGCCTCGCGCCAGGGGAGTAGATTAATACTAGGCATTAGTCAAAGCTCCTCAGTGCAAGACCACAGGCCGTAAGTAGTGCCGTTGCATCTTTAAGCACACCTTGTGACTTGGCCTTTCCCGAAATTTTCATCTGGCCGAGCGGGTCACCGACTTCCGTCGGAATACCTACACGGCTTGAGATGACGTCCGAGATGCCCGGGATGTTGGCGCAGCCGCCACACACCAGGATCATGTCAGGTTGTTCGCGACCACCACCCGAAGCGAGGTAGAACTGCAACGAACGACTGACCTGCTGCGTCATATCATCAATAAACGGTTCCAGCACTTCCGGCTGGTAGTTGGACGGCAAGCCGCCCTGCTTCTTCGCGCGCCCGGCATCCTCCATCGAAAGTCCGTAGGTGCGCATGATTTCCTCAGTGAGCTGCTGGCCACCGAAGTTAAAGTCGCGCGTGTAGACAACCTTGAGGTCCGCCAGGACACTAAACGTCGTGCTCGATGCGCCGATGTCGACAACGGCAACCGATTGCCCTATGCCGCCGTCAGGAATCTGGTGGCTGAGCAGGCGGCAGGCGTTTTCGAGCGCGAATGCCTCAACGTCAACGATCTGCGTCTCCAGCCCGGCAGCATTCACTGCAGACTGGCGTTGCTCAACATTCTCGGTGCGTGTCGCAACCAGCAACACGTCCAGCAGCTCGGGGTCCTTGTCATTCGGGCCAATCACTTCGTAATCGAAGCTCACCTCTTCCATCGGGAAGGGGATGTACTGGTCAGCCTGGATCTCGACCTGGCCTTCGAGATCCCTTTCGGAAAGGCTCGATGGCATCTGGATGACTTTAGTAATGGCCGCATCGCCACTGATAGCGACGGCCACATCTGTTGCCTTGGCACCCGCGCGCTTATAGGCGCGCCGAATCGCCTCACCGACTGCTTTCGCGTCGACAATGGCTTTTTCGTTCACCGAGCTGGGGGGTGTAGGCTCTGCTGAATAGGACTCGACCCGATAGCGCTTCCCGCTTTGGGAAAGCTCTATCAGCTTGACCGACGACGTCGTTACATCGAGGCCCAGCAGCGGCTGTGATTTGTTGCCAAAAAGCACGTTTTTTTCCTTCTAAGTCGGTAAGTTGCGAGTCAAATGTAAGCCAGACCTTAGCAAAGCGATTTAACTATATATCAATAAAATGTTAAATAAAACGTGACTGTGTTCACGATCTGAGAATCCCCATGTTAGGGGGTCTTATGGAGCGGTTTCCGTAATCCCGTCGACATGCCAACCTGAGACTCGTTATTGCAGCGCTCAGGGTGGAATGACTATCATCGCCGCCTGATGTTGCTTTACTGAGCCATTGCCCCAAAAAAGCCACGTTCTCGTCACCGGTTGAACACCACGTTAATATTTAATGAGGCTGTGTAAGGCCCGCAGAATTCGGGGCATTCAGCCGAAAACGCCTGTAACTATGCATAAATCAAAGAAAAAAAAATTGGGTCTACGTCACATAAGACGACATAAGATGGTGCGCGCGCTCATCGTGATGCTCGGCCTGGGCGCAATGGGCGGTATTGGCGTGACCGCGGGCATCATTGGTGCCTACTATTATGTGCAGCCAGGTTTGCCGCCGGCCGAGACAATTCGAGATATTCCGCTGCAAATCCCGCTGCGGATCTTCAGCCGTGACGGTTACCTGATCTCCGAGATCGGGGAGCGGCGCCGCATCCTGGTGACCTACGACGAACTGCCACAGCACGTGGTGCACGCATTTGTCGCGGCGGAAGACCAGCGTTTCTTTGTGCACCCGGGCATTGACTATCGCGGCATCGTCCGGGCTTTTGTGCAGCTCGCCATGACCGGCGATATCTCCAGCGGCGGCAGCACTTTGACGCAGCAACTCGCGCGCGACTACTTCCTGACGCGCGAACAGAAGTTCACGCGCAAGCTTCGCGAGGCGTTTCTCGCCTACAAGATCGAGCAGGAATTCACCAAGGAACAGATCATGGCGCTGTTCCTTAACAAGATGTTCTTCGGCCAGCGCGCCTACGGCGTTGCTGCGGCGGCGCAGGTCTATTTCAACAAGGATCTCGCTGACGTCAACGCTGCGGAAGCGGCAACACTGGCCGGGGTGCTTCCCGCGCCATCACGTTATAACCCGGTATACAGCGCCGCCAATGCAGAGATGCGTCGTGGATATGTCCTCGGCCGCATGCGTGACCTCGGGTATCTGGATGACAACGCCTATGACGAGGCGATGGCCCTCGACATGGAGTCTCGTCTCTACGGTGCCGCCGTCGAACTGAACGCACCGTACGTCGCGGAGATGGTGCGCAGCGAAATGCTCAAGCGCTATGGCGAAGGCACCTATACCGATGGCTACCAGGTTGTCACGGCGCTGGACTCGCGACTGCAGAAGGCGGCAAATTACTCGTTGCGCAACGGTCTGCTCGAGTTTACCCGGCGCCGGGGCTACAAGGGCCCGATTACCTCAGTCGCCTTGAACGACGAGATTCTGGTCCTGCCCTTTACGGAATGGCCCATCGAGATTCGGGAGATGCTGGAACAGTATGCGCCGGGGGGATTGTCCGTCGCGCTCGTGACGGCCGTCCATGAGAACAACACGGCATCGCTGTTAATGCGCGGCGGGAAGACCGCTGCGCTGCCATGGTCAGGCATTCGCTGGGCGAACCGGTTTATCGACCGCGATACTTTCGGTCCGGCGCCCGAAACAGCGGCAGAAGTCCTCGCACCGGGCGACCTTATCTACATCATGCCAACAACCACGGGCGTCTGGGCGCTCGCACAGGTGCCTGAAGTACAGGGCGCTGTCGTATCAATCGACCCGTTCGACGGCGCGGTCAGCGCGCTCACCGGCGGCTTCGACTTTACAGTCAGCAAGTTCAATCGTGCACGCCAGGCTTATCGTCAGCCGGGATCGTCCTTCAAACCCTTTATTTACTCAGCGGCTCTCGAGCACGGCAATACACCGGCAACCGTCGTACTGGATGCGCCCGTCGTGATTAACTCCTCGGAACTCGAGGCGGTCTGGCGCCCCATTAACTACAGTGGCCGCTTTTACGGCCCGACGCGCATGCGCGAAGCGCTGAAACGCTCAATGAACCTGGTGTCGGTCAGACTGCTGCTGTTCGAGACAGGCATTGGCAATGCGGTTCGCCATATTGAGAAGTTCGGCTTTGGAGGCGCCGCGCTGCCGCATAACGGTTCGCTGGCACTCGGCGCTGGTGCCGCCTCGCCACTCGATATGGCGCAGGGCTATGCGACGTTGGCCAATGGCGGCCACGCGGTCAAGCCTTACGTCATCGATGCTATTTACGGACCCGAAGGAGAGACGCTGTACCGCGCGGACCCCGCCATCGTATGCGATAAGTGTGTACCGCAGGAGGCGCCTGAATTTGCCTACCGTGACGCAGCAGAGGAAGAGTTGACGCTCGACGAAATGGTCGAGATTGCCACCGTCTACCAGCCGGATGCGACCACGGCGCCCGAACTCTTTGCGGACATGAATATCGCGCCGCAATCCGTCTCGCCGCAGAACGCATTCCTGATCCAGGACATGATGCGCGACGTCGTCAGGGCCGGCACCGGCCGCCGCGCCATGGCGCTGGGCCGTAACGACCTGTCCGGTAAGACCGGCACATCGAACGACCGTCGCGACGCCTGGTTCGGTGGCTTTAATGCCGACATCGCGACCATTGTATGGGTCGGTTACGACGACGACCTGCCGCTCGCGCGAGGTGAGGAAGGATCTCGGACCGCGCTCCCCATTTGGGTTGAATTTTCGCGTATCGCATTAAAGGGTGTGCCGGAACACCAGATGCCAATGCCCGACGGCATTGTCTCTGTGCTGATCGATCGCGAATCCGGCTGCCCTGCGCGTGCCGGTCAACGCAATGTGATCTTCGAAGTATTCCGCGAGGGCCGGGTCCCCGAATGCGAGGCCTCGGAGGAAGTGCTGGATCCGTTTAACGACGCATCAGGCATCGATCCCGAACCTGAAGAAGAGCAGGAAGAAAGCGAGTCATTATTCTAAGCAATGGCACGACGACGCAATAGTGAGACGGAACGTGCGCGGCTGGTGCTTGCGCAGGAGGCCGCGCGCATCATCGTTGATCATGGTGTGCGCGACTATCGCGTAGCCAAGCAGAAAGCCGCTGAGCGCCTTGGCGTCGGCTCGCGCGGCTCGCTTCCGGGTAATACCGAAATCGAAGCAGCTGTCGCCGAACATCTGCTGTTATTTGGCGGCGAGTCCCATGAAAATCGCCTGCGGTTAATGCGCGTCGCCGCATTGTCCGCCATGGAGTTGCTGTCATCGTTCACACCCAGGCTGGTTGGGCCGGTATTAGTCGGAACGGCCGACGAAAACTCGGTCGTTAACCTGCACGTATTCGCAGACAGTCCCGAGCTTGTCGCCATGGAACTCGCGGACATGGGTGTCAACTACAAACCTTACGAGCGTCGCCTGAAAAGCCGGCGCGACCAGCTCGATACATTTGCGGGATTCGAGTTCCACCACAACCACAACCCGATCCAGGCAACTGTGTTCCCGGTCGACGGAATTCGACAGGCGCCCATGAGTCCCATCGACGGCAAACCGATGAGGCGTGTTGACGCTAACGGTGTGCAGGAACTACTTGAGCATATCTAGGAAGAAGGGGGGACACCTTTGAGGTGTCCCCAATAGTATCTAGCGGTCGGCGATCAGTGCGTAATCCCTCGCGGCCGCGCCCGTGTACAGCTGGCGCGGGCGGGCAATCTTGCCCTTGGGATCCGAGATCATCTCGCGCCAGTGCGCGACCCAGCCGACCGAACGACCCAGTGCGAACATGACCGTGAACATCGAGGTCGGAATGCCGAGCGCTTTGTAAATGATGCCCGAGTAGAAATCGACGTTCGGGTAGAGGTTCCTCTCTTTGAAGTAGTCATCGCTAAGCGCAACCTGCTCGAGTTCCCGAGCGAGATCGAACAACGGCGTGTCTTCTTTGTCGAGTGCGTCGAGTACCTTGTGGCACATCTCGCGAATAATCGTCGCACGCGGATCAAAGTTCTTGTACACGCGATGACCGAAGCCCATGAGGCGGAACGGATCGTCTTTGTCTTTCGCCTTTTCGACGAATTTGCCGATTTGGCTGACGTCACCGATCTCATCCAGCATGTTCAGAACAGCTTCGTTGGCGCCACCGTGAGCGGGACCCCACAGTGCCGAGATGCCGGCCGCGATCGCCGAGTACGGGTTGGCGCCTGAGCTGCCGGCCATGCGCACAGTCGATGTCGAGCAGTTCTGCTCGTGATCGGCATGCAGAATAAACAGGAGGTCGAGTGCTTCCGAGGCCACCGGGTTGATCTCGTAGGGCTCGGCGGGCACAGCAAACAGCATCTGCAACAGATTGTCGCAATAGTTAAGGTCATTGCGCGGGTAAATGAACGGCTGGCCGGTATTCAGCTTGTAGGCCGCGGCCGCGATCGTCGGCAACTTGGCGATGATCCGGTGAGCAAAGATATCCCGGTGCTTCGGGTTCGAAGCGTCCATCTCCGCATGATAGTAGGCAGACATCGAGCCAACGACAGCGGAGAGCTGTGCCATCGGGTGGGCGTCATAACGGAAGCCTTTGAAGAAGTTCAGCATGCCCTCGTTGAGCATGGTGTGCCGGCGAATCGTATTTTCGAATCCGGCGAGTTCGTCCGACGTGGGCAGGTCGCCGTTTAGCAGCAACCAGCACACTTCCATGAAATTCGAGTGCGCCGCCAGCTGCTCGACCGGGTAACCGCGGTACATGAGCACGCCTTTTTCACCGTCAATGAAGGTGATATCCGACTCGCAGCTACCGGTAGCGACAAAGCCGGGGTCGTAAGTGAATGCACCGTGCTCCTTATACAGGCTCGCAATATCGACAACGTCGGGGCCTGTTGTTCCGCTGCGGACCGGCAGCTCGGACTCGGTACCATTGGGGCTAATCAGCCGATATGCATCCTGACTCATGACGTTCCTCTGTATTTCCCTGTATTCGAACCAGAGGAGCATAGCAGAGAGCTCCGCAATGCGGAGTCGTGGTTATACGAAAGTTCAGTACCAGTTAGATGGTACCGGGCGACGCCCGGCACGGCCCTGGTATTAGCTCATTCCGTACTTCTTACGGAACTTGTCGACGCGACCGCCAGTATCGACGATCTTCTGCTTACCGGTGTAAAACGGGTGGCACGACGAGCACACTTCGATAAGGAGATCCTCGCCGAGCGTCGAGCGCGTTTCAAATTCGTTGCCGCAACTACAGGTAACCTTGATGGAATTGTAGTCAGGATGAATGTCGGCTTTCATTTTTGCTCTCCGGAGCACGCAACCAGCGAAAAAGGCCGCGCATGATATAGCGAAGACGCAGTCTCCGCAAGCCCCCGATTCTTATCCACAGAACCTGTGGATAAGTTTGTGGAGGAAAATTGAACGAGTGACGTAAGGTGCGGATTTTCAAGCAGCGCTGTCAATATGACTATTTTGTGTCCATTTTCATTAACCTATAAAAAACAATGTGTTATAAGCCTTTCGCAATACACAAAATTAGCTAGGAGCGTTCATACACTGAAAATATAGGTGCGCGCGTTGCCTTGTGCATAATTGAACAAGTCTGAACCTCTGTCGCAAGCTCAATTTTTTGCCGCCGGGGGCTCATCAATTGCGCAGATATTCGGCCTGCAGATCGTTCAAAAACCGCCGACCGAGCTCGGTCGGCCTCCAGGTCGAGCCCTTGACGCGCTCGAGCAGGCCCCTGGCGAGCGCCCCGCTTGATGCCTGCTGCAGCTGCTGTGCCGAGAGCCCGGTTCGCTCCAGGAACACCGTTTCCTGAAAGCCGTCGTTGAGACGCAGCGCATTGAGCATGAATTCGAACAGCAGATTCTCGTCGGTCACCGGCTCGAGTTGGCCGGCGGCCGGGTTCTCTTCCATCAACAGCATGTACTGCAGGGGATTGGCCGGCTTCCGGTAGCGAGACACACGCGCTTCGTCGCTGAGTTTCCCGTGCGCGCCGGCGCCGGCGGCCAGGTAGTCACCAAACAACCAGTAGTTGACGTTATGCCGGCAGCGGCGGCCCGGCCGAGCCCAGGCCGACACCTCGTATTGCTCGAAACCAGCCTCGCGTAAGAGCGCCGCGCCAGTATCCTGAATCGCATAAGTGGTTTCTTCGTCCGGCAGGTCTGCCGGCGGGCGGGCGTGAAAGACCGTGTTCGGTTCGAGCGTAAGCTGATACCAGGAGATATGCGTCGGACCCAGTTCGAGGGCGGCACGCACATCGGCTGCAGCGGTTACCAGGGTCTGCCCGGGCAGACCGTGCATCAGGTCCAGGTTAAAGTCATCGAAACCGGCTGACTTCACTTCTTCGACGGCGCGACGAATGTCGTCGCTTGAGTGGATGCGTCCGAGCCGCCTGAGAGCATCGTCATCAAAACTCTGGGCGCCGATTGACAAGCGATTGACGCCGGCTTCCCGATAACCAGCCGGTGCGCCGCATTCAACGGTGCCCGGATTGGCTTCCATGGTGATCTCGGCGTCGCTTGCAACAGCGAATCGCTCATGGACTCCGTCAAGCAGGCGGCTGATCTCTTCGGGTGCGAACAGACTGGGGGTACCGCCGCCGAGAAAGAGGCTCTCGAGGACTCGACCGGCCGCACGCGTTGCCTCATGCTCAAGGTCCGTCAACAACGCATCCACATAGCGCCGCGTCGGTGCACCGGCGCCGGCCGAGTGCGAATTGAAATCGCAGTACGGACACTTGCGCACACACCACGGCAGGTGCACATACAGGGCAAGCGGCGGAAGGCTCACGCGTACTTCTGTTGGATCAGTTCGACCAGTTTCCTTAAGGCCTGGCCGCGGTGGCTGCGTGCGTTCTTTTGCTCGGGCGCAAGTTCGGCCGAGCTGCAGTAGCAGTCCGGCACAAAGAACAGCGGGTCGTAGCCAAAACCACCATCGCCCTGCCGCTTGTAAAGGATTGAGCCACGCCACTCGCCTGCCGCAGCGAGCACCTCGTTGTCAGCAGGATCGACGAATGTCGCCACACAATGAAAAGCAGCACCACGATTCCGGACGCCTTCCAGGGCGTCGAGCAATTTGTCGTTATTGGCCTCGTCACCGGCGCCGCCGGCATAGCGTGCAGAATAAACGCCCGGCGCCCCGTCCAGCGCGTCGACAGAGAGACCCGAATCGTCGGCGATTGCGGGCAGCCCGGTGGCTTGTGCCGCATGCTGTGCCTTGATTAGCGAGTTCTCTGCAAACGTCGTGCCCGTCTCGTCCGCGTCCGTCACGCCGAGTTTTGTCTGCGCCACGACGTCAACACCGAGGCCGTCCAACAGGCGTTCGATCTCGCGAATTTTGCCCGCATTGCCGCTGGCCATGACGACCTTTTTCAGCCGAGTGCTCACGACGTTGCCGCTTTAATTGCCTCGTTCTGCGCCTCGATAATTTCTGCGATTCCGCCGCGTGCCAGCGCGATCATCGATGAGAACTCATCGTCGGTGAAGGCGTGTCCTTCTGCGGTACCCTGCACCTCGATAAAGTGGCCGGCGTCGTTCATGACGATGTTCATGTCGGTTTCGGCCTCGGAATCTTCGGCGTAATCGAGATCGAGCACGGGTGTACCGCGATAGATGCCTACCGATATTGCTGCAACCTGGCCATGCAAGGGGTTTTTCTTCAGACGACCGGCTGCCTGCAGGCGCTGCACCGCTATAGCAAGCGCAACGTACGCACCGCTGATCGACGCCGTGCGCGTTCCGCCATCAGCCTGAATCACATCACAGTCGAGCGTAATCGAACGCTCACCCAGGGCTTCGAGATTGGTTACGGCACGCAACGATCGTCCGATGAGCCGCTGAATTTCAAGCGTGCGTCCGCCCTGCTTGCCGCGTGAGGCTTCGCGCCCGGATCGCGTATGGGTGGCACGCGGCAACATTCCGTACTCGCCGGTGACCCAGCCACGTCCGGTGTTGCGCATCCAGCCGGGAACGCGCTCCTCAATACTCGCCGTGCACAGCACGCGTGTGTCGCCGAACTCCGCAAGCACGCTGCCTTCGGCGTATTTGGTGTAATCATGAACAAAGCGCAGAGCGCGCATTTGCGATGTTTCGCGGCCACTGGGTCGCATGTTGACTCTCCTTTTTTGCGGCGCGCGGAAATCTAGCCGCCGAGCCACCTTAACGCGGTACCGGTCGTATTGTCGCTGTAGGGAGAGTTGACGTTCAATGCTTTCATGCTGAGCTGCCTGAGATTCTCTACCAGGTTGGAATCGCCGGGCTTCGCGATTTCGGCCATGTCGCTGTCGCTGAGCCCCGACCACAGACCGTCGGAGCAGGCAAGGAGCACGTCACCAGGTTCGAGTTTCTTGCGGTTCGTAATACTCATGTCCGGCACCGGTGCATCGCCGCCGATGCAGCATTCGACGAAGTTACGCATCGGGTGATCCTGGGCCTCTTCTTCAGAGATGGCGCCTTCCTGGATAAGCACTTCGACATGGCTATGGTCACGGGAGCGCGTCAGAACCTCGCCCTCGCGCACCTGGTAAATACGACTGTCGCCAATATGCGCCCAGAACGCGCCGCCTTCCTGGACGAGGCAGATGGCGCAGGTCGCCCGCGGCCGGAAGTCCACCGCGACGTCAGCGCCAATGCGAACAACCTCATCATGGGCCCTGGACAAGGCCATGTAGAGAAAGCCCTGCGGATCAAAGATCGGCTGGGTGGCGTTCATGAAGAGGTCCTGAACCACATTCAGGCCAGTCTCTGCCGCTCTGGCACCGTCCGAATGCCCGCCCATGCCGTCGAACACAAGCAGCAACGCAGCATCTTCGGATGCCACCACCGCAGCACGGTCCTGATTGTCCCGACGATCACCGAGAGCAGAGACTTTGGCGTATTCGATTTGCATAAGACTTCGGTCGTTTGTGGCCTTCACGTGCGGCCAGAGCTTAGAATGTCCGTCCTTGTAAGAATGTGACGTAGGCAACAGATGTTACACAGTATGACAGGCTTCGCGCGAGAGTCGGCCGAAACCCCGATCGGCACGCTGAGCTGGGAGATTCGCGCGGTCAATCATCGCTACCTCGATGTGCAGTTCAAGCTGCCTGAGGACCTGCGTCCCAAGGAGCAGTCGTTCAGGCAACAGGCGAGCTCGTCACTGGGCCGCGGCAAGGTCGAGTGTGCGCTGTATTTTCGGCGGGCATTCGATCAGAGCAGCGAGATGCAGATCGATACCGCGCTCGTGGAGCTCATCGGCCACCGTATTTCTGATTTGACCGCCAAGCTGCCCAATGTGGCGGCTGTGAATCCCATTGAAATTCTGCGCTGGCCCGGCGTCATCCAGCACGCGGAGATCGACGTTGAGCCGCTGGTGGCCGAAGCAAGTAAGTTGCTTGACAAAACGCTGGCGGCAATTGGCGAAATGCGCTCGAATGAAGGACAACGTATAGCCGACATGCTCGAGTCACGTTGCGCGGAAATAGAATCGATTGCGGCCAACGTACGCACCCGTATGCCTGAGGTGCTCGACGCCGCGCGCGCCAAGCAAAAAGAACGTATTGCCAATCTGGACGTCGAAGCCGACCCGGCAAGACTGGAAGTTGAACTCGCTCTTCTGGCTACGAAGGTAGACGTTGACGAAGAGCTCGATCGTCTCGAGAGCCACCTCGTCGAAATCCGTGGTGCGCTCACGGACCAGAAACCCGTCGGCCGACGCCTCGATTTCCTGATGCAGGAACTCAACCGCGAGGCCAACACGCTCGGCTCGAAGTCTGCTGATACAGAAACGACCCGGGCCGCGGTGGACCTGAAAGTGCTGATCGAGCAGATGCGCGAACAGATTCAGAATGTCGAGTAGGTAAGCGTGCCGGCACACCAGGGAAAACTGTTTGTTTTTGCCGCGCCCTCGGGTGCAGGTAAAACAACGCTGGTACACGCCGTAGTTACGAAGCATCCGGAGCTACGTTTCTCTATTTCGTATACCACGCGCAAGCCACGCCGCAACGAAGCTGATGGTGTGGACTACCTGTTCGTGACCAAAGCCGAGTTCATGCGCCTGCGTGACCAGGGCGAAATGCTCGAGTATGCCGAAGTATTCGACAACTACTATGCAACGAGTCGCCGCCAGGTTGAGGAGCACCTCGCGGATGATCGCAACGTCGTCCTTGAGATCGACTGGCAGGGGGCGCGCCAGGTGCGCGAGTCAATGCCCGAGTGCGTAACGATCTTCATCTTTCCGCCATCGGTCGAGGAACTCGAGCGGCGGTTGCGAGACCGGCGTACGGATACGCCGGAGGTGATCGAGCGCCGTCTGCGCGATGCGCTGTCTGACATGTCGCACTGGGACGAATTCGACCACGTCATCATTAACGACGACCTGAACCAGGCAATTTCGGACCTGGAAGACGTCCTGGTCGGTAAGGGGGACGCCTCATCGACCTCCAATGAGAGGCTAAGGCGCGCCGTTGAGCGGATTATCGGCTGACCGCTTATAACGTTTAGCTATATAGGGTGGACGCAAGCGAAGGGGACAGTCACCTTTACCCGAGCCGCACCAACCGGTACGGCAGAGTAAAGGTGACTGTCCCCGGAGAACGACCCATGGCCCGTATTACTGTCGAAGACTGCCTCGATAACGTCGAAAACATTTTTGAGATGGTCCTTGTTGCGGCCAAACGCGCACGCCGCATCGCCCACGGGGCCGATCCGATGGTTGAGCTAGAGAACGACAAGCCAACCGTGGTTGCCCTGCGCGAAATCGCAGAAGGCCTCGTCACCTCGTCGATCCTCGAAGAAATCGAGCAGCCGATGGCCGATGAGTTGCTCCAGCCAGAAGCCACCGACGAGATCCTGCCCGTTCGCGGCATCTCGATCGGCGACTAAAAACCCCGTACCCCATACGGCTCAACGCCGTTAAGATGGGGGCATGGATTACGCTGCCACCCTTCTGTCGAAACTCCCAGGTGCTTCGCGCCGGGACAACGGTGTGCGGCAACTCGTCGATACGCTCCAGACCTACCTGCCCGACGACCAGATCAGGAAGATCCTCGAGGCTTACGAATTCGGAGCAACCTTTCACAAAGGGCAAACCCGTAAGACGGGCGAACCGTATATCACCCACCCGATCGCAGTCGCGCAGGAGCTCAGCGAGATGCATCTCGATTCCGAGGCTATCTGTGCGGCCATCCTCCACGACGTGGTGGAAGACACTGCGGCGACGCTCGAGGAGATCGAGAACCAATTTGGCGAAGAAGTCGCGTTGATCGTGGACGGGGTCAGCAAGCTCGATCAGATCCAGTTCCGTAGTCGCGCCGAAGCCCAGGCCGAAAGTTTTCGCAAGATGATGCTGGCGATGATCGAGGATATTCGCGTCATCCTCGTCAAGCTCTCCGACCGTCTCCACAACATGCAGACGCTCGGCGCAATGCCAGCGCAAAAGAAAAAGCGCATCGCGCGTGAAACGCTCGACATCTATGCACCGATCGCCAATCGACTGGGTATCAATCGACTCAAGGTGCAGCTCGAGGATCTTGGATTCAAGCATCTGCACCCGTACCGCTACCGTGTGCTCGAAAATGCGCTGAAAAAGAGCAAAGGCAGTCAAAAACAGATCGTGCGGCGCATCTCTGACCAGTTCAGCAAGGCCATGGCCGAGGACGGCATTTCCGGGCAGGTGATCGGTCGGCAGAAGCACCTCTATAGCATTTACCGAAAGATGGCAGAGAAAAAGCGCGTGCTGTCCGATGTGGTCGATGTTTACGGTTTTCGTATCATCGTTGACGATGTGAGCACGTGCTACCAGACGCTGGGCCTGGTGCATCAACTCTACAAACCGATGCCCGGTCGCTTCAAGGATTACATCGCCATCCCGCGCATCAACGGCTACCAGTCCTTGCACACCACACTGTTTGGTCCAAAGGGCCTGCCGCTGGAAGTGCAGATTCGCACGCAGGATATGGACCGCGTTGCCGAGTCCGGCGTTGCTTCGCACTGGATTTACAAGGCCGGCGAGAAGTCAGACGCAACGCCGCAACGTCGCGCGCGTGAATGGCTCGCCAACCTCGCCGAGCTGCAACAGTCGGGTACGTCCGAGGAGTTCCTCGAGAGCGTTAAGGTCGACCTGTTCCCCGACAAGATCTACGTGTTCACGCCGAAAGGCGACATCATGCCGCTGCCCAAGGGCGCCACGACGGTCGATTTTGCGTATGCCGTGCATACCGACATCGGCAACCGCACGGTTGCGGCCAAGATCAACCGCGGCCTGGTCCCCCTGCGCACACCGCTGCAAAACGGTCAGACGGTCGAGATCATTACCTCGCGTGGTGCCAAGCCAAATCCCAACTGGCTGACCTTCGTGCGCTCGGCAAAGGCGCGAACGTCAATTCGGAATCACATGAAGAACCTGCGCTCCACCGAGTCTGTCGATCTCGGCAAGCGCCTGCTCGACAAGTCACTCAAGGATCTCAGCTCATCGCTGCGCAAAATTGGCAAAGTACGCATGAGCGAAGCGCTGGAGGATCTTGCCCTGAACAACACGGCGGAGCTGTTCGAACAAATTGGTCTCGGCGAACGGCTGGCGCCACTGACAGCGCGCTACCTGATCGGAGCCGAAGACGAAGGCGAGCGCGTTGAGAATGTCGCAAGCCTGGTGATAGCAGGCACCGAGGGCATGGTCATCAGTTATGCCAAGTGTTGTTACCCGCTTCCGGGCGACGACGTCATGGGCTATCTGACGGCCGGACGCGGTGTGGTCATTCACCGTAACAACTGCGGCAATCTCTCAAACTTCCGCAAACAACCCGAGAAGTGGATTGCTGTCTCTTGGGAGAAAGATGTCGACCGCGAATTTCAGTGCCAGATCCAGTGCGAGACACGCAACCGCACCGGTGTGTTGGCCGAGGTCGCCGCCACAATTGCCGATTGCCAGTCCAACATCGAGCAGGTCGAGGTAATCAGTCGCCACGAGGACTGCTCCGTTCTGACGTTCCTGTTACAAGTCAGGAGCCGTATTCACCTGGCGCAGATAATGCGCGACGTTCGTAAAATGCCAAACGTTATTCGCGTGTCTCGCGACTGCGCCTGACGCTCGCCACCAATTCGGGAAGCCTGCCATGACCAAGCAAACCATTCACACCAATAGCGCCCCTGCGGCGCTCGGCACTTACTCGCAGGCAATAAAAGTCGGCCAGTTCGTCTTCATGTCCGGACAGGTTCCCCTCGTTCCGGCAACGATGGAGGTCGTCGAAGGTGATTTCGCCGCACGTGCGCGACAGGTCTTTGACAATCTCAAGGCCGTTGCCGAGGAAGCAGGGGGCAGTCTGAATGATGCCGTGAAGATCACTATTTTTCTCACCGACCTTGGCAACTTCGCCACTGTGAATGAAGTGATGGCCGAGTATTGCGATGAGCCCTATCCGGCGCGTGCGGCGGTACAGGTATCAGCGCTGCCGAAAGGTGTCGACATCGAGGCCGACGCGATCCTTGCTATCTGACGCATTAACCGTTCTCAAGGGCGTCGGGCCGGCACTCGCGAAAAAGCTCGAGAAACTCGGGCTGCTGCGTGTGGAGGATCTGCTGTTCCTGCTGCCACTGCGCTACGAGGACCGCACGCAACTCATAAAGATCGGCGCGCTGATTGCCGGCGCTCGCTGTCTGGTCAGCGGCGAGGTCTTGCTTGCCGAAACGGCCTACCGCGGGCGACGCAATCTGCTTGTGCGCGTTAGCGACGGCAGCGGCCAGCTCACGCTTCGCTTTTTTCATTTTTCGCGGCAGCAGCAGGCGCAGTTTCAGAGCGGTGTGCAGGTGACCTGTTTCGGTGAAGTGCGTCGCGGCTCTGCGGGCTTCGAGATGATTCACCCTGAATACCGCATCCTGAGGGAAGGTCAGGGCGCCGCAATAAGTGATTCGCTCACGCCTATTTACCCGGCAACGGAGGGCGTGCAACAGGGGAGGTTGCGTAGCCTGACCGACCAGGCCCTGCAAGCAATGCACGACGATCCGCCTGTCGAATTGCTGCCCGAGTCTGTTACCACGAAACTCGGGATGCCGTCGCTGGCGGAAGCGATTCGTTACCTTCATCGTCCGCCGCCTGATGCGGACATCGAACAGATGCAGGCCGGCAAGCATCCATGCCAGCAGCGGCTCGCTTTCGAAGAGCTGCTGGCCCATTACCTGAGCCTGCGAAGCTTGCGTGCACTCGCGGAAACCGCCGACGCGGTCGCGCTGCTTGACGGCAGCGAAATGGTCAAAGGCTTCATCGATGACCTGCCGTTTACTCTGACAGACGCGCAGCGGCGCGTGGTGGGTGAAATCCTTCACGATCTGTCGCAGCCCCACCCGATGATGCGCCTTATCCAGGGCGACGTTGGTTCCGGTAAAACCGTGGTGGCGGCTATCGCGTGCCTCAAGGCCATTTCCTGCGGCGTGCAGGCGGCCATCATGGCGCCGACAGAAATTCTGGCCGAGCAGCACTGGCGCAATTTCTGTGACTGGTTCGGGCCGCTTGGCGTCGAACCCGCGTGGTTGAGTGGCAGCCAAAAAGCGGCGGCTCGGCGCGCGTCCCTGGAGTCGATTGCCCATGGGCGCGCACAGTTAATCGTTGGTACACATGCCTTGTTCCAGGAGGGTGTCACATTCAGTCGCCTTGCCCTGGTTGTCATCGACGAACAGCACCGCTTCGGCGTACACCAGCGCATGGCGCTGCGAGATAAGGGGATGGGAAAACAAGGGCATCCGCACCAGCTCGTCATGACCGCCACACCCATTCCACGGACTTTGGCGATGGCTGCATACGCGGATCTCGATACGTCGGTTATCGACGAGCTGCCGCCCGGCAGGCAGCCCGTGTCGACCATTGCGATTCCCGATACGCGACGCGGGGAAGTGGTCGAGCGCGTGCGCGCCGCATGCACGTCTGGTCAGCAGGCCTACTGGGTCTGCCCGCTAATCGAGGAATCGGAGGTGCTCGACTACCAGGCGGCCGAAGCCAGCTATCAGGCGCTGACAGAGGCCTTGCCCGAGTTACGCGTGGGCCTGGTACATGGGCGTATGCGACCGGCCGAAAAAGAACGCGGCATGCAGGCTTTCAAGGAAGGGCTGATCCAGGTTCTCGTTGCGACCACGGTGATTGAGGTGGGCGTGGATGTACCGAATGCAAGCCTGATGATTATCGAGAACGCAGAGCGCATGGGTCTGTCCCAATTGCACCAGCTGCGTGGTCGGGTCGGCCGGGGCGCGGCACAAAGTCACTGCGTATTGCTGTACAAGCCGCCGCTCGGACGCATTGCCAGGGAACGACTTGCCGTCCTGCGCGACACCAACGACGGCTTCGTGGTTGCACAGCGCGATCTCGAACTCAGGGGTCCCGGCGAATTGCTCGGCACACGTCAGACCGGCCTGCCCGATTACCGAGTCGCAAACCTCGTTCGCGATGCAGAGTTGATGCCGCAGGTACAAATCACCGCAGAAGCCCTCCGCAAGTCATCGTCCCGGCGGGCTGCGGCCATTGTGCGACGTTGGCTGGGCGATGCCGGACGCTACGGCAAAGTGTAGAATCGCGAACATGAAGACGTTCGCCCTCGCAGATTTCGCGCCGGAGATAGCCGGCCAGCTTCGCAACTATGGCAAGCTCATGCGCGTCGACAAGCCTATTGGTATCTGGCTGCTGTTGTGGCCAACACTTTGGGCGCTGTGGCTCGCAGGCGAGGGCACGCCGGATCAGGGCCTGTTCATTGTGTTCGTGATTGGCGTGATTGTCATGCGCTCTGCCGGCTGCGTCCTGAACGATTTCGCCGATCGCAAGATCGACCCGTATGTCGAACGTACGCGCACCCGACCGCTGGCGACCGGCGCCGTCGCGCCGCTGGAAGCCCTCACGCTGTTCGCAGCGCTCGGACTGATGGCGATTGGCCTGGCGTCCATGCTGAACAAGCAGGCGCAGGTCCTCGCCATTGTCGGCGCCGCGCTGACGATCGTCTATCCGTTCATCAAGCGCTACCTGTCGATACCGCAGTTCGTGCTGGGCGCGGCATTTGGCTGGGCCGTTCCCATGGCGTTCGCGGCACAAACCGGCGAGACCCCCGAGCTTGCGTGGCTGGTGTTTGGCGTCGCGCTGGTTTGGGCCGTTATCTACGACACGTTTTACGCCATGGTCGATCGCGAAGACGACCGCAAGATTGGCGTCAAATCAACGGCCGTTCTGTTCGGCGAGGTTGACCTGTTTGTCATCGCGGGTCTGCAACTGCTCATGTTGCTTGGGCTCGTTTTCGTTGGCTTCCGGGCCGAACTCGGTTTCTGGTACTACCTGTCTGTAGCTGTTGCGGCTGGCATGATGGCCTGGCACCTCTGGCTGGCACGTGACCGTCAGCCTGCTGGCTGCTTTGATGCCTTTTTGAAAAACCACCAGGTCGGCCTGGTCATCTTCATCGGGATCGTTCTGCACTACACGTTCAACCCGGCGGCATAACATGTCAAAGCGGCTCGGCAGGACCCTGGGGCTGACCTTCCTGTTCCTTGGCGGGGCACTTTGGGCCGATGAAGAAGCGGCCGCTCCCGCAACACTCGAGGAGCTGCGGGACGCCATTCTCTATCTCATGGAAGAGCATCAGGTTCCGGCCATGGGCATAGCGATGGTCGGTGAGAACGGTCCGGTCTGGATCGATGCGCTGGGAAAGGCCGATGTTGAGCGGGACATCGACGCCGACCAGAACACGATGTTTCGTATCGGCTCAACTTCGAAGATGTTCGTCGCACTTTCTGTCCTGCAGCTGGTTGAGCGGGGTGTACTCTCACTCGATGACAAGGTGGCGGACCTCGCACCTGAAATTGAGTTTGATAACCCCTGGGCAGACAGCGACCCCGTAAGAGTCGTGCACCTGCTCGAGCACACTACAGGCTGGGATGACATTCACCTGCCGGAATACGCGCACAGCGACCCGTCGGCTGTGAGCCTGAAAGAGGCCCTGGACTTTCACCCGCACTCGCGCACATCCCGCTGGAAACCCGGTTCGAGAATGTCCTACTGCAACGCGGGGCCCCCTGTAGCCGCCTATATCGTTGCGAAACTGACTGGTCAGGACTTCGAGGACTACGTTCAACAACATTTCTTCGACACCCTCGGAATGAGCACGGCGACATACCGCCTGTCGCAAGAGGTACAGGAGCGAGGTGTCACGCTGTACTCAAACGGCGAACCGCAGAACTACTGGCATATCTCCATGCGTCCGTCAGGCTCGATTAATGCATCGCCGGTCGACATGGCGCGCTTCGTGAGCTTTTTTGTCAATCGCGGCAGCGTCGACGGTGTGCAGCTGGTGTCCGCAAAGTCCTTGAATCGCATGGAAACCCCGTCGTCCACAACCGCTGCGGTCGCAGGTCAGGAAGCGGGTTACGGGTTGCACAACTATTCGTCGCGTCACAAGAGCTGGATTTATCGGGAACACAACGGCGGCGTGAATGGCGGGCTGACGGAGTTTTCCTACCTGCCGGATGCGCGTGTGGGCCATGTCATCATGCTCAACTCTGGCAACGGCGCAGCCTACAACCAGATCTCCGACCTCGTGCGTGATTTCGAGACACGTGAGCTGACCCGGGCGGACGACCTCGACGCGCCAACGGTCGCTCCGGAGCATCGCGATATTGCCGGGCTCTACTACCCGATCAACTCGCGCCAGCAGGTCGCGTATTTCCTCGAGCGCGTATTCAATATTCGAACGCTGTTCTTTGCAGGCGACACCCTGATGCTGGTGCCGCTGTTTGGCGGTGAACCCGTCAAATTCGTCGCCGCATCCCCGGACCTCTATCGGCACGTCGAGACCGGGGCGCTAGCCTTGTCCCGCGTGGTGGATCCACTGGCCGGACCGGTAGTTCATGACGGGATGACTGTTTTGAAACCGGCCCCGGCCGCACTTATTTATGGCCAGCTCGTCATCGCGGCGTTGTGGGGTCTGGCTATCGTGACCTGTGTTCCCTACGCGTTGATTTGGGGTTTTCGCCGCTGGCGCGGAAGCATCGCGCCTGGACCTGGCATCTGGATTCGTGTCTGGCCGCTGCTTGCTGGTCTGTTCGTCATTGCGTTCGTCACGCTGTTTTCGTTCGGCATAGCGGACCCGTTTGTCCTGCTTGCCGAGCCAAACGCGGTATCCGTCGGCATAATGCTGACGACTCTGCTGTTTGGGGCAACAGCGGCTACCGGCGCCTACGTGGCCGTCAGGGATCGCGGGGCCACGATGAACAGAGTGAATTACTGGTACTCGACAGGCTGTGCTTTCCTGCACCTGATCGTTGCGACCTACTTTGCGTGGTTTGGGGTAATCGGGCTAACGACCTGGGGCTGAGCGGCGAGCCGTCCGTCGGGCGGAACCGGTCATTGACCCAGGTCAATGCACTATTTGCTGTCACGACTAGACTGTGGCGCCATGATCGAGCAGAGCATCGAAGTGCTAGACTTGCCCGGTATGGAGCAGGATACGAACCAGCGTGAAACGATTCGGCGCCACTATCTTTTTTCCGGCCTGGAAGAAAGCGTGTTCGATGGGCTCATCACCCGCATTGCCGTGGAAACGTTCGATAAGGGTGCAACCCTGTTTCATCGCGGCGACGAGGCCAAAAATTTCTACCTGGTCGAATCCGGGCAGATTGAACTCAGCCTGATTTCCGCGGATGGCCAGAAGAAGGTTGTTGAGGTCGTCAGCCACGATCGAACCTTCGCCGAAGCCGTCCTTTTTATGCGTGAAACCAAGTATCCGGTTTCGGCGGAGGCGCTGAGCAACAGCACCGTTTTTCGTATACCGAACCAGAGCTACTTCGATCTGCTCTGCGATGACCCGGACGCCTGCATGCGCCTGTTAAGTGATGTGTCCCGGCACCTGCATGCGCGCGTGAGAGAAATCGAGCGGCTGACCATACAAAATGCCCGCAGCCGTCTGTCGAGTTATCTGATCGATCACATTGTCGAGAGCGATGACGATGAGGCAACCGTACGACTCGACCTTCCCAGGCACATCATCGCGTCACGCCTGTCGATCACACCAGAGACCTTGTCCCGGCTGTTTCGCGTCATGTCCGACGACGGCATCATGACCGTCGACGATCGACTCATCTTCGTGCACAGCCTTGCGAGGCTCCGCCCCTACGACTAGCCGTCCGACCTGAGCTGAAGGATCCAGGTGATCAGGCGCGGGCAGCGGCCAGAGCACTGATCCTCAGCACACCCGCGCCCCTGACCACCCGGGCGATTTCATGGATCGTAGCCCCGGTTGTAATCACGTCATCAACGATGAGGAGGTGCTCACTCTCAAGCGTGCCGCGAACGCCGAATCCCGCACGCAGATTGCTGGCACGCTGCCTCGCGCTCAAGCCCGACTGCGACCGTGTTGCCCGTTTGCGCACCACGCTCGTAACGATCGGTACATCCAAATGACGCGCCACGGGTCTTGCGATCTCGAGCGCCTGATTGAAGCCACGAAACCACCGGCGTCGCCAGTGCAGAGGAACTGGCAGGACAGCGTCGATATCAGACGGCAACGCCGAGCAGGCATCGCAAAGGATCTGTGCCAGCGCCGGTGCATAAAACAGTTTTCTGCGAAATTTGAGCGCCTTGATTGCGGCATCGACCGGAAACTCATAAGCGAGCGGTGCAATCTCGTACGCACAGGGTGACGCTGCCGGAGGTGGAGGTGATTCGACTCTCGGCAGGTCGGCGTCGCACCCAACGCAAATATAGTGTTCGCCCGCAGATGTTTGCGTCCCACAAAACACGCAGCGCAGGGGCATGACCGCTTTGTCGAAAGCTCGCAGCAGCATCACATCATTGTTACCAACGCAGACTTTCCGGGCTATACGCCTTTCGCCGCGAAACACGGAAAAAGCGTGATACGGTTCGCCCATGCTGCGACTGCGAGACATTCAACGGCGTTTTGATCACGCTGCGCCGGATTTTGACGACGCCGATTTCGTCCACGCCGTCACCCGCGACGGGATGCTGGAACGACTCGAACCGCTGTTGTTGCAACCGGCAACCATACTCGACCTGGGGTCCGCAACCGGTGCAACGGGGCGCAGGCTTCGCCAGCGTTTCAAACGGGCGCACTTCGTATCACTCGACCTCAGTCGCGCCATGCTTGGTGCGGCACGCAAGCGCCGGCGATGGTTTTCGCGCTCGACCTTCGTGCAGGCCAATGCAGGACGGCTACCGTTCGCCGACGCGGCGTTCGATATGGTCGTATCCAACCAGCTGTTGCCCTGGACGCCCGATCCTCAGGCTGTTTTCGAACAGGTTTCACGCGTCCTGAAAGAAGACGGTGTGTTTGCCTTCGCCACATTGGGGCCCGACAGTCTTCGGGAGCTCGCACGGGCCTGGGCTGGGATTGACGATCAGGCACACGTCAATCCGTTCCCGGATATGCATGATATCGGCGACGGACTGGTGCGCGCCGGCCTCCGCGATCCTGTGCTGGATGTCGATCGCCTGCAGGTCACCTACGAGACACCGGACAGGCTCTTCGCCGACCTGACGCGGGCGGGCGCCCGCAACGCCATCGCCGAACGCAGTCGCGGCCTGGTCGGCAGGGGCCGCTTTCAGGCAATGACCGAGGCGCTGGCCTCCGGGCGCGCGGACGGCAAGATTGTCCTCGACCTCGAGCTCGTTTACGGGCATTGCTGGGGAGGCGGCCCCAGAAACGACCCCATGAACTATAAAATTGATGCGAATCGCATTCCGTTGCGCGGCTAAGCTGTTGTTAAATAAACATTAATCTTGGCGCGACTCATATCAGAAGGATTGCATGGACGCAGCGATTTAAGTACACTTCCCGGGCTAATTTGCTGGCTTTGGCGGCAAACCGGCCAACCGACGAGTTCCCGGGGTCACCGGGCCAGCACTCACTGGCAGTTCCAGTACTCGTCAACATCCGGAATATTTAGACAGATTGCGACCGTTTCGGCGGTTGCAGGGTGGACAACTAATGATACGAAAATCGTTTTGGGGCCTGGTGGGCCTGGTAATGGCCAGTACGGCAAGTGCCGAGTGGGCGCTTAATATGCCCAAAGGCGTTACCGACCTCAGCGCCGAGACCTACGACCTTCACATGATGGTTTTCTGGTGGTGCGTGGCCATCGGCGTCGTCGTCTTCGGCGTTATGATTATCTCGCTCTTCAAACACCGTAAATCGCAGGGCGCGGAGCCCGCGACATTTTCGCACAGCACGACTGCCGAGGTGATCTGGACCGCAATCCCGGTTGTCATTCTGCTGCTCATGTCGGTGCCAGCAGCGGAAACGATGATCAAGCTTGAGGACACCCGCGACCCCGACCTTTCCATCGTGATTACCGCATACCAGTGGAAGTGGCACTACAAATACCAGGACGAAGGTGTCGAGTTCTATTCAAGCCTCGCGCGTCAAAGCGTTGATGCTCGTCGCAGACAGTCAGGCGTTGATGTGAACGGTGTTGAAAATTACCTGCTTGACGTTGATAACGCGCTGGTCGTACCCAAAGGCGCGAAAGTTCGACTGCTGATGACATCCAACGACGTCATTCACTCATGGTGGGTACCTGAGCTGGCGATCAAAAAGGACGCTATTCCGGGCATCGTTAACGAGACCTGGTTCAAGGCAAATGAGGTCGGCACCTATCGCGGCCAGTGCGCCGAGCTGTGTGGCAAAGACCATGGCTACATGCCAATCGTGGTCGAAGTCGTTGAACCCGAAGCCTTCAAGGCCTGGGTCAACACCCGCAAAGACGGTGGTGCCAATCTCGCCAGCGCGCAATAAGCATTATTTCGGAGTATTAAAGGTATGACTGCTACTACCGTAGACACCAACGCCGCGGACCACGACGACCACGACCACGGCCCAACCAAGGGCATCGGGCGCTGGCTGTTCTCGACCAATCACAAGGACATCGGCACGATGTACCTCATCTTCAGCCTGCTGATGTTCTTTATCGGCGGCTCGATGGCAATGGTCATTCGTTCGGAACTCGCCGTTCCCGGCCTGCAGTTTGTGCACCCCGAGTTCTTTAACTCGATGACGACGATGCATGCTCTGATCATGGTCTTCGGCGCGGTAATGCCGGCTTTTGTCGGCCTCGCCAACTGGATGATCCCGCTGATGATCGGCGCGCCCGACATGGCGCTGCCGCGCATGAACAACTGGTCATTCTGGATTCTGCCAATCGCGTTCGGCATTCTGCTCTCGACCCTGCTGATGCCTGGTGGCGCACCTGCCGGTGGCTGGACCATGTATCCACCTCTGGTGCTGCAGACCGGCGACGCCTTTCCGTTCCTGATCTTCTCGGTGCACCTGATGGGCCTGAGCTCAATCATGGGCGCCATCAACGTTATTGTGACCATCATCAACATGCGGGCGCCGGACATGACGCTTCTCAAAATGCCGATGTTTGTCTGGACCTGGCTCATCACCGCCTACCTGCTGATCGCGGTAATGCCGGTGCTGGCCGGCGCCGTCACGATGCTGTTGACCGACCAGTTCTTTGGCACGAGCTTCTTCCTCGCGGCCGGCGGTGGTGACCCCGTCATGTTCCAGCACATTTTTTGGTTCTTCGGGCATCCCGAGGTGTACATCATGATTCTGCCGGCCTTCGGTGTCGTGTCGGAAATCATTCCGACGTTCGCGCGCAAGAAGCTGTTCGGTCACGACTCGATGGTTTACGCCGCCTCGTGCATTGCGTTCCTGTCCTTCATCGTCTGGGCACACCACATGTTCACTGTCGGCATGCCGCTGACGGGGCAGCTGTTCTTTATGTTCGCGACCATGCTCATCGCCGTCCCAACGGGCGTGAAGATCTTCAACTGGATCGCGACGATGTGGCGTGGGTCGATGACCTTTGAGACGCCGATGCTGTTCTCACTCGCGTTTGTCTTCCTGTTTACCATCGGCGGCTTCTCCGGTCTGATGCTCGCTATCCAGCCGGCCGACGTGCAGTACCACGACACCTATTTTGTTGTCGCGCACTTCCACTATGTGCTCGTGCCGGGTTCGGTGTTCGCCATCATGGCCGGCGCCTACTACTGGCTGCCGAAGTGGACGGGACACATGTACAACGAGAAGATCGGCAAACTGCACTTCTGGACATCCACCATCTTCGTCAACCTCACGTTTTTCCCGATGCACTTCCTGGGTCTGGCCGGCATGCCGCGACGTATTCCGGACTACTCAACGCAGTTCACGGACTTCAATACGATCGCCAGCGTCGGCGCTATCGGCTTCGGGCTGTCGCAGCTGATTTTCGTCTGGGTTCTCCTGACCGCGAAGAAAGGCGAGACGGCTACGGATCGCGTATGGGAAGGCTCTCACGGCCTCGAATGGACGGTGCCGTCACCGGCACCATGGCATACGTTTACGACCCCGCCTAAGGCGCGTATCGCAAACGAGTCTTTCGAGTAAGGCATGGACGAGCTTGAGCGCAAGCAGCGTATCCGTCGCACGACCCTGATCTTCGTGGCGGTTGCCCTGGCGTTTTACATTGGCTTCATCATGATGGGCGTAGTCCGCTCCTAAACAGGATGAATATGAGTTCCGAGCAAAAAAACAACGCAAATCGCAACCTGGTACTTTCGCTGCTGGTAGTGGTTGTTGGTGCGTTTGGTTTTGGTTACCTGCTCGTGCCGCTGTACGACGTATTCTGCGAGATCACCGGATTCGGTGGTCGCACCAATACGGAAGCGGTGGCGGTAACGGAAGCGCCCGATCTCGATCGCGAAATTCGCGTGGAGTTTGTAACGACCGTTAACTCCTATGCGCCCTTCGAATTTGCAGCGGACGCGGACAGCATGACCGTCCACCCCGGTCAGATGTACTTCGCCACGTTCACGGCGAAAAACATGACCGGCGAGGACAAGGTCGCGATGGCCGTGCCGAGCGTAGCGCCGATCGGAGCAGCCGAGCACTTCGTCAAGATTGAATGCTTCTGTTTCAACAGCCAGTCATTCGCCGCAAGCGAGGAGCGGGCCATGCCGCTGCAGTTCATCGTTGATCCGGACCTGCCCGACTACGTGGACACCATTACTTTGCAATACACATTCTTCGACACCGCACGCGTGGCGTCGAACTAGGTACGCTCTAGATTTCCAGAGAATCAAAATGACGACCCACTCAGACGAACATTATTACGTCCCACACGGCAGCCACTGGCCCGCCGTCGGCTCACTTGGCCTCCTGTTCCTTATGGTCGGCGTTTCGAGCTGGCTAAATGGCGCAGGCGCAGGTTTTTACATCATGCTGACCGGCGTTGCCATCATCATTTTCATGATCACAGGCTGGTTCGCCGCGGTCATCGGTGAGAGCGAGAGCGGTCTGTATAACACGCAGGTCGATGCGTCATTCCGCCAGGGCATGTTCTGGTTCATATTTTCCGAAGTCATGTTCTTTGCGGCATTCTTCGGCGCATTGTTCTACGCCCGCAACATGTCCATTCCGTGGCTGGGTGGCGAAAGCAACAACTTTTTTACGAACCTGTTGTTATGGGAGGGCTACGAAAGCACCTGGCCGACGAATGGCCCGGGCAACATTGGCGGTGAGTACGAGACAATGCCGCCGTTCGGCCTGCCACTGATTAACACGGCACTGCTGCTGACTTCATCAATCACGGTAACGATCGCGCACCACGCCCTGATCGCCGGAAAGCGCACGCAGCTATCCATCTTCCTGGCCGCGACATTCCTGCTTGGCTTCGTGTTCGTCTACTTGCAGGGCGTTGAGTACATCCACGCATACCAGGACCTGAATCTGACCCTGTCAACCGGTATCTACGGTTCAACGTTCTACATGCTGACGGGCTTCCATGGCATGCACGTAACGATCGGCGCGATCATGTTGACGATTATCTTCTTCCGCGTGTTGAAGGGGCACTTCACCACGGACAAGCATTTTGCCTTCGAAGCGGTCGCCTGGTACTGGCACTTTGTCGACGTCGTCTGGATTGGCCTGTACGTTTTCGTCTACTGGATGTAAGCGTAGAAACGGGACGCCCTGATTCCGAGACAGCGTGTCCGGCACCGAATCAGGATAAACGACGGGCGCTGCGGCGCCCGTTTTATGCCGGGTCAGCCCTGCACCCAACCCATCAGGTAGGATATGAGCAGGAACAGCACAAGGATGGCGGACAGCGCTACGCGAATCTGTAGCGCCCGCTGTACCTTATGCGAATCGTGACGCTTGCCGGAAAGATAGAACAAGCCCGAACCGAGGCTGATCAGGATGGCGGCCAATAAAACGAAGACTATCAACTTCATGATCGATACACATAGAAGACGAGCGCGCAGTATAGCGTGAACAGCGAAACCAAAAAGCCGTTACCTTCCTGGCTGCCACTCCTGGTCGGCGCGATGCTTGTCATCCAGTTTGCCGGGCTCGGCACCTGGCAAGTCAGTCGCGGCCTCGAGAAGCGCGCTGATCAACAGCTATTCAGAGACGACACGGGGTTCGCATCCTGGCAACACGGCATGGAAGTGCGCCCGTACCAGCGCCTGGAGGCCTCAGGAAACTACGACAGCGAACACCAGCTGCTGCTCGAGAACATCATCGTTAACAGCCGCTACGGCCATTACGTCATTACGCCTCTTATTGGACTCAGCGGGGAGCCGGTATTGCTCGTTAATCGCGGCTGGATCGAGAAGACTGCCGAGCCGCTGGATATCGCCCGACTCGATTTGCCCGCGGACCGCCTGACCGTGCGCGGGCGCGCCGGATCCCTGCCGCGCGCCGGCATGAAGATGGGCGACGCTGTCAATGCGGGGGATGACTGGCCGAAAGGCGCTGTATACCCATCAACCGAGGAGGTTGCGGCGGCGCTTGGTCGTGAGGTGCAGCCGTTCGTGCTGCTCATGGATCACGAGGAGGAGCACGGTTTCTTTCGCCACTGGGTACCCACCGAGTTCGGCCCGGGCAAGCATTTTGGCTACGCGTTGCAATGGTTTGCCATGGGTGCCGTTCTCTCCGGCCTTCTGATCTGGAACTATCGCAAGAAACGCCTCAAATAATGACTGCCGACAAGACAAAGAAGGGCCGTGTCCAGCTACTGCTGATTGCGGCCGTATTCCTCGGGCCGCTGGCGCTCGCCGCCTGGCTGTATTTCGGCGGGCAGGGCCTGACACCCGACGCGCGGACTAATAATGGCGCGCTACTCGAGCCTATCGTGAACCTGACCGACGCCCTGCCCGAGTCGCCGCTGCACGCCCCCGCCGATGGGCACTGGTCGTTGATCTACGCAAATTCCGCGGCCTGCGATGAGGCCTGTGAATACTCGCTATACACACTGCGCCAGTCGCGGCTGATGCTGGGAAAAGAAATGGACCGTCTGCTGCGGGTCTTCTTGCACGGCGATACCCCGCCCGATACAGTGCTGCTTGCCGACGAGCATCAGGGCCTGATAACGCTGCAGGACAGCAACCTCCGTGACTTGCTGGACAACAAGAAGCCCACAGACCTCGCATCCGGTGGCTATTTCCTGGTTGATCCGCTCGGAAATCTCGTTCTGTATTTTCGCCCGGACATCGAGCCGAGCGCCATGGTTGAGGATATCAAGCACCTGCTGGAGCTTTCCCGCATCGGCTAGTTGGAACTCGAGTGAACACGACGGTAGAAACACACATGAACTGGCAGGACTACTACGAGCTGACCAAGCCTCGGGTAGTCATGCTGATTGTATTCACCGCCATCGTGGGCATGTTTGTGTCGGTGCCAGGATGGCCCGGCATCACGCCGCTCGTGTTCGGCACGCTCGGTATCGGCCTGGCCGCATCCTCGGCTGCGGTCTTCAATCACATTCTTGACGCGCGCATCGACATCCAGATGATGCGCACCCGGGGCCGGCCGTTGCCACAGGGCAAGCTGACCGAAAGGTCCGCCCTCATATTCGCAACGATTCTGTGCATCATCTCGATGCTCATACTTGTGCTGATCGTGAACACGCTGACAGCGATTCTCACCTTCATATCGCTCATCGGTTACGCGGTTGTCTACACCGTGTGGCTGAAACGGGCAACGCCGCAAAACATTGTGATCGGCGGTGCCGCAGGCGCTGCGCCACCGATTCTCGGCTGGACGTCTGTCACAAACGAAATTGAAGCGGGTGCGTTGCTGATGTTCCTGATCGTGTTCGTGTGGACGCCACCGCATTTCTGGGCGCTGGCCATCGCTCGCAAGGAAGAATACGCGAAGGTCGACATTCCGATGTTGCCGGTCACACACGGCGAAGCCTATACGCGGCTGAACATCCTGCTTTACACCATTCTGCTCGTCCTGGTGACGATCCTGCCGTACCTGATCGGCATGAGTGGCATCATCTACCTGCTGACTGTGCTCGTGCTGGATGCGTACTTTCTCTATTACGCGATCCGGATGTTCCGCGACCCCGACGACGTGGAGCTGCCGATGAAGACGTTCCGGTTTTCGATCAGCTACCTGGGGTTCCTGTTTGCGGCCCTGCTGATTGACCACTACCTGCTGTTCCAGCTCAATATCTAAACTGCGAAGCTGATGAGTGTGCGTTCCCGGGTGACGTATTACACTCGGGGACACCATGAGTTCCGAGGCAAACAAGCAGGCGTTTGAAGCACTGGTGCAGCCGCATTTCGATCGGCTGTACCGCCTCGCATTTCGACTGACCGGTCGCAAGACCGAGGCCGAGGACCTCTTCCAGGAACTGCTGATCAAGGCCTTCGGCAAGCTCGACGACCTCGTCGCAATCGACGAACCAGGGTCGTGGCTGTCGCGCGTTATGTATAACTTGTTTATCGACGAGCAGCGGCGCTATGCCCGCCGCCGCATGCATACCGTCGAGGAGGGCTTTCTACCGGTCGGAGGCATAGAGGGCTTTGCGGGCACCGAGAGCCCTGAGCGCGATCAGCATCGCCTCGAACAGCTGAATCAGCTGGATGTGGCACTGAAGCAGCTCAGCGACGACCATCGACTGATTGTGCTGCTACACGACACTGAGGGATATAAACTCGAAGAAATTCATACTCTTATGGGAATACCGGTCGGTACCGTCAAGTCACGACTCCATCGTGCCCGGGCGCGCCTGCGGGAAATACTTGTCCAATCGGGAACCTTTTCCTAGCCCCGTTCGTGTAAAGAGTCAGACAGGACAGACACCATGAATAACAATAACTTGGAAAGACAGGATGAGGAAGTCCTCCAACTTTTAAAGGACTACCCGAAACCCACGCCCGATGCTGGCTTTTATGACCGCGCCCTGGCCCGCGCAACGCATGAGGGATCTCGCCGCCAGCGCAACCGTTGGGTCATGACCGGCTTTGGTTCGGCCGTCGCCGCTGGCCTGGTTCTCTGGTTCGTCGGCACTGTGTTCCTGGCAAGCCCCGATCTGCCGCAGCCGGAGGCCAGCATTCCGGGGATTACGATGACGCTCGAGGAGCCCCGCACGGTGAACCTCGTGTTTGCATCGGCCATGGCGCTCGACATGGCGACGCTCACGGTTACACTGCCGGCTGGCATTGAGCTCGCGGGTTTTCCTGGCCAGCGCGAAATTACGTGGCAAACGAGCCTCGTAGAAGGCAAGAATTTTTTGCCGCTCGAACTCATCGCCTTATCCTCTGCGGGTGGCGAAGTGCTTGCGCGGCTTGAACATGATGACCGTGACCGCACATTCCGGTTGCGTGTGGATGTGAGCTAACGGAGTGGGTCAATGAAGCAGCTGAACATATTTCTTGCCGTCCTGGTTCTAACCCTGCTGGCATTTGCACCGGCTACGGTCAGGGCCGAGGAGGACTTCGATGACCTTGACGTCACCATGATCGTCCTTGATGACGTTTCCGAGCTCGACAGCACTATCGCCGAGATGGATGGCCCTGACGACGATGACGTAAAGGACGAAGACTGGGAAGATGAGAGCGAGTCAGATGACGACACATCTGACCGCGATTCGGACGACGCCTCCTCTGACGACGACGAATCAGAAGACGACGAATCAGAAGACGAATTGGAAGATGAGTTCGAAGACGAGTCCCGGGATGAAATGGAAGACGAGTTCGAGCATGACGACGTTGACGAAGAAGACGAAATGGAAGACGAAGATGACTTCGAAGACGGCGAGGATGTCGACGACGACGACTTCGATGATGACGATGACGATGACGATGACGACGAGTCGGATTCTGACGACTAAATCGCCTGCCGCCGGCTGACCCAATAGCGACAGGCGCCAAGCCACCCAAATCCCCCGTTTGTGACGCACTCGGGGGGTTTTTTTTGCGCCACGTCATAGTTTAAGGATCGCGATTACCGATATGCTCCCATATCTGACATAACGCTTGGCCACCCTCTACATGCAGAACAGGATTTTCATCACCGCGAGCCTCGCTCTGATGGCTGCCGTCGCTACGCTGGCGCCCGCCAGCGCTGCGCACGCGATGACGGCCGAGCAGTATTTCCTCGATGGCAACCGGCTGTTTCGGGACGACCTCTATTGGGCTGCGCTGTTGCGCTACAGCCAGGCTGCGGAGGGCGGACTTGATACGCCGCTGCTTCACTACAATACGGGCGTCGCACACTATCGCGCCAAGCAGCACATCCGGGCGAGAGAATATCTGCTGCGAGCGGTCGAGGATCCGACCTTACGCGTCGCCGCGCACTACAACCTGGGCCTGAATGCCTATGCACTCGGCGAGCTGGATGAGGCATTGCGCTGGTTCCGGCTCACGCGCGATCAGGAAATGAATCCCAAGCTGCAGAAATTCGCGGTCGTGGCGATTGCCCGTATTCGTGTTCAGCAGGAACAGCCGAGCGAGATCGAGGTGCTGGTCGAGGAGCCCGAGGAAAAGCGCGAGTTCACCAAACTGGAGCTGCGCGCGACTGTCGGCTACGGCAATGACAGCAACATCTTCCGGTCGCCCAACCGACCGTATTTTGATCTGTCTGACCCTACCCGGCCCGTGGTCGAACCGCAGGTCCAGAGTGGGGCATTTGTCCCGGTCGCCCTGTTGGCGAAATACCAGATCAACAGTTTGCCGTTTGAGGGTTTCTATGGCGCCTATCGCCTCGTCGGTCGTTACTATCCCGACGAAGAGCTCGAAAACGCCAACGAGTATCTGCATGAACTCAGTGTCGGCAGCGAATACCGGCGCAAGCAGGACGGGCGCGAGCGTCGCGTACATGGCGCCTTCAAGATCGCTCGAAATGATGAGGTCTATTACGACCCTGATAACGGCCTGCCGCGCAGCAGTGGCGGCGTCGAGGCAAAGGATCGGATGAACTACCTGCGTTACGGCCCCGAAGTCTCGGCCAGGCAATCCGGCGAAAAGCTGTCATTCGGCGTCCGCGCCAAAGGTGAACTCTGGGATTATGAGGAAGCGGGGGAGCTCCCGGAATATGACCACGAGTATTTCCTCTTCAGCGCTTACGGCCAGTTCAAATTCACAAGCACTGCCCTGCTGCGACTGACAGCCGACTACTACAGCCGCCGCTACAGCGACCGGCCTGCCTTCGATCTTGACGGCCAGCAACGCGTTGGCAACCCGAATATTCGCTATGACTATGCAGCATTGTCACTGCGCGCCCGGCAGCGGCTCGGCAGCAACATGTGGTTCGGCTTTGATATCCGGCGGACCGAGCGCACAGATCAGTACGTGGGCTACAACAACTACACGCGCGACAGCTTCGGCCTTGAGTTTCACTGGTCGCCGGGCGGTCGCTTCGACCTCGAGGCCAACGGCACCTACAACCTCTATGATTTTCCCAACGCTTTCGCATTTCACGAGCCGACGGCCGGGCGCAAGACGCAGGAGTCGGTTGAGGGTGAGCTACTGGCGTCCTACCGCGTGACGCGCCATATCAGTATTGTTGCCGAAGCGGAGTTCTATCAGAGAGTCTCGAACGACATCCGTATTCAATATGACCGCACTCGCTACTTAATTGGCGTTCGTTGGCAGCAGTAATGCTGCTAAACTTTCGCGCTTTCCCCGGCAGGCTTCAGGCCCGGTTGTCAGCGCCAGATGGACGTCACACCAATCCTCGAAAACCTCAACGACGCCCAGCGTCAGGCGGTTACTGCGCCCGCTGAACCGGCCCTGATCATCGCCGGCGCCGGCAGCGGCAAAACGCGTGTGCTCGTACACCGCGCCGCCTGGCTCATCGACGTCGAGGGTATATCGCCGCACAGCCTGCTTGCTGTGACCTTTACCAACAAGGCGGCCGCGGAAATGCGGCACCGTATCGAAGCGCTGCTCCATGTGCCCGTGCAGCATCTGTGGATTGGCACCTTCCATGGGCTCGCACATCGCATGCTCCGGCGCCACTGGCGTGAAGCGAAGTTGCCGCAGAGCTTCCAGATCATCGACTCCGACGACCAGCTGCGACTGATCAAGCGGCTTTTCAAGAGCCTCGAAGTCGATGACAGCCGCTGGGCTCCCAAGGAAATTCAGTGGTTCATCAATGCGCAAAAAGACGAGGGCCTGCGTCCGCAGCATCTGGATGATGAAGGTGACACGAATCGTCAACAGATGATCTCGCTATACCAATCCTATGAAGAAATCTGCCAGCGCGGCGGGCTCGTGGATTTTGCGGAATTGCTGTTGCGTGCGCATGAACTGCTGCGTGACAACGCAGAGCTGCTGGCACATTACCGACGTCGCTTCCAGCACCTGCTCGTCGACGAATTCCAGGACACGAACGCCATCCAGTACGCCTGGCTGCGGCTGCTCGCCGGCGGTGACGGCGTGCCGTTTGTCGTCGGTGATGACGACCAGTCAATTTATCGCTGGCGCGGTGCGCGCGTAGAGCACATTCATCAGTTTCAAAAAGATTTCCCTGGTACCAGGGTCGTCAAGCTCGAGCAAAACTACCGCTCGACCGCAACGATCCTGAATGCGGCCAACGCCGTCATCGCAAACAACGCATCGCGACTCGGCAAGAACCTCTGGACCGAAGGCGCAGAAGGCGAGCCCATCCGGGTCTACTCCGCGTATAACGAGCGCGACGAGTCTGACTTTGTGGTCGGCAAGCTGCGCGACTGGATCGACCACGGCAACCTGCGCGCTGACGCTGCGATCCTCTATCGTTCGAACGCCCAGTCACGAGTGCTTGAAGAAGGCCTGATCAACGCCCGGATTCCGTATCGCGTTTACGGCGGCCTGCGATTCTTCGAGCGCATGGAAATCAAGGACGCACTGGCGTACATGCGCCTGATTTCAAATCGCGACGACGACAGCTCGTTCGAGCGCATTGTGAACAAACCAACACGGGGTATCGGTGCACGCACGATCGACATGATGCGTTCCTACGCGCGCGCCAATGCGTGTTCGATGTGGCGTGCCGGTGGCGCGATTGCCAGCGACGATCTGAACGGGCGTGCGGCAAATGCGGTCAATGCTTTTATGTCCCTTATCGAGCGCATGGGGCGCGAGACCAAGGGACTCGATCTGCACGATCAGGTTGATCATGTTATCCACATCAGTGGGCTCGCCGACTTCTTCCGCAAGGAAAAGGGTGAGAAGGGTGAGACGCGCATCGAGAACCTCGCGGAGCTCGTTAGCGCCGCAAAGAGTTTCGAGCCCGATCCCGCCGAAGAGATGTCGCCACTCGATGAGTTCCTGGCCCATGCCGCACTCGAGGCCGGTGAAGGTCAGGCGGACGCCTGGGAAGATTGTGTGCAACTCATGACGATGCACTCGGCCAAGGGCCTGGAGTTTCCACTCGTCTTTATTTGTGGCATGGAAGACGGCCTGTTTCCTCATCAGCGTTCGATAGCAGACCCACATGGGCTCGAGGAAGAACGTCGCCTGTGCTACGTCGGCATCACCCGCGCCAAAGAATCGCTTTACATTACGCATGCCGAGCAGCGCCGCCTGCATGGCATGGACAACTTCGCACAGCCATCGCGTTTCATCGCTGAAATTCCTGACGAACATGTCGAGGAAGTTCGGCCGCGTGTACAGGTTTCCCGCCCGCTGCATTCGCCTCGGGCTCCGCGGCGTGGGCAGGCGGCAACGAGCGCTGGCAGCGACATGGGAATTCGGCTTGGGCAGCGCGTTCACCATAAGAAATTTGGTGACGGCGTTATCCTCAATTGCGAGGGTCAGGGCGCGCACGCCAGGGTCGAAGTCAATTTTGAGAACGCCGGCACAAAATGGCTGGTACTCAGTTATGCCAACCTCGATCTGATGTAAACTACGCGCGATGAAGATTCTAATCCTCGGCGCTGGTCAGGTGGGTTCGTCCGCGGCCTATCACCTGTCGCGAGAAGAGGCCAATGAAGTCACTGTTGTCGACAAGCGGCCCGAGGTTCTTCGTGAACTTCAGGACCGCCTCGACATTCGCACCGTCGTAGGACACGCCGCCTACCCGGAAGTCCTCGAACGAGCCGGTGCCAGCGATGCCGACATCGTCGTCGCGTTGACCGACTCCGACGAAACCAACATGGTGGCCTGTCAGGTCGCCTACACGCAATTTCGTACACCTACGAAAATCGCGCGCATTCGCTCGGCTGAGTATATGAATGCCAACAAGCTGTTTAAGCAGGATGCGATTCCAATCGATGTTCGCATCAGCCCGGAGCAGCTCGTTTGTTCGTTTGTCGAACAGCTTATTCTCTACCCCGGCACAACGCAGGTGCTGGATTTCGCTGACGGTCGCGTGCGCCTGGTGGGCGTCAGGGCCGATCGTGACGGCCTGCTGGTCGGACAGCGCATTGCCACGCTCAAAGATCACATTCCTAACTCAGAAGCACGTATCGCGGCGATTTATCGGCATGGCAATGCCATGCTGCCGGACGGCGATACCGTCATCCAGGAAGATGATGAAGTCTTCTTTATTGCCGACCGCAAGGACATCCGGGTTTTCATGAGCGAGATCCGGCGCCTTGAGGATCCGGTCCGCCGTGTGGTTATCGCCGGCGGTGGCAACATCGGTGTCCGGCTCGCACTGGCACTGGAACAAACAAACCAGGTCAAAATCATCGAGCGCGATCAGAGCCGGGCACGCGTCATTTCCGAGCAGCTCAACAAGGCGATCGTGCTGGTTGGCGACGCCGCTGACGAAGAACTGCTGCTCGAGGAGAATATCGACAACGTCGACGTGTTCTGCGCGCTTACAAACTCGGAAGAAGCCAACATCCTGAGCTCGATGCTGGCGAAGCGCCTTGGCGCCCACAAAGCAATGGCGCTGATCAATCGGGCCTCGTACGTTGATCTCGTTGAATCGGGCAGCATCGACATTGCCATCTCCCCACAACAGGTAACGATCGGTTCATTGCTCGCGCACGTAAGGCGCGGGGATGTGGTCAAAGTGCATTCGCTACGCCGCGGCGCGGCCGAAGCTATGGAGGCAGTCGCTCATGGCAACGAAGACAACTCGAAAGTTGTAGGCCGCAGCATTGAGGACATTGAATTGCCAAAGGGCACCGCCATCGTCGCGATCGTGCGAAAGGACAGGGTGATTATTGCGCACCACGACACGGTGATCGAGGCAAACGACCACGTAATCCTGTTCATGACCGACCGGCGCAAGATCGAGAAACTCGAAAGCCTGTTCCAGGTCGGCGTTTCATTTGTGTAGGACCACTACCTCATGAATTGGACGGTCGTGCAGCGCATTCTCGGTTTGCTGCTGATGATGTTCAGCCTCACGATGCTGCCGCCCATCGCATTCAGCATCTACTATAACGACCACTCCTGGCTGCCGTTCGTGGAAGGCTTCGGCCTTACACTTTCCGCTGGTTTCATTTGCTGGTTGCCAGTTCATCGCTCGAAGAAAGACCTGCGATTGCGCGATGGCTTCCTTATCGTTGCCGCGTTCTGGACGGTACTGGGCACCTTCGGTGCGGCGCCGCTGTTTTTCTCTGATGTTTTATCGATGTCGTTTACGGATGCCGTGTTCGAGTCGATGTCCGGGCTGACAACAACGGGCGCAACCGTGCTGACCGGCCTAGATGAACTGCCGGCCTCGATTCTGTATTACCGACAGCAACTCCAGTGGCTCGGCGGCATGGGTATCATCGTCCTGGCCGTCGCGGTGCTTCCCATGCTGGGTGTCGGCGGCATGCAGCTGTACCGCGCAGAGACGCCGGGACCGGTCAAGGACACCAAGCTGACGCCGCGAATTACCGAGACGGCGAAGGCGCTGTGGTATGTCTATCTTGCATTCACGATTACCTGCATGGTCGGCTATCGCGTCGCGGGCATGGGATGGTTCGATGCCCTGTGTCATGCGTTCTCAACGGTGGCGATCGGTGGCTTCTCGACGCACGACGCAAGTATTGCGGCCTTCGATAGCGCGTCGATCGATCTGATCTGCGTGTTCTTCATGTTTGTGGCGGGCATCAATTTTTCTTTGCACTTTTTCGCCTGGCGCTACGTGTCGATCAAGCACTATTTTCAGGATCAGGAGTTCCGCGCTTACAGCTTTATCCTGATCGTACTGTCCAGCGTGGTCATCGCCTCGCTGTTTCTCTACCGCGGCTTTGCGGATCCGTTCGATACCTTCCGCGACGGCCTGTTCCAGTCGGTTTCCATCGCCACGACAACCGGCTTCACCACCGAGAACTTCGCTATCTGGCCAGCCGCATTACCCGCGTTGCTCGTTTTTGCGAGTTTCATTGGTGGCTCGGCCGGATCCACAGCAGGCGGCATCAAGGTGATCCGCTGGCTGTTGGTCTACAAACAGGGCGTGCGTGAGATTGCCCGCCTTGTACATCCAAGCGCGGAGATCCCGGTCAAGCTCGGCAACAAGGCGGTGCCGTCACGGGTTGTGGAAGCCGTTTGGGGCTTCTTCTCGGTCTACATAATTGTCTTCGGCGGCATGCTGCTTGCCATGATGTCGACCGGACTCGATCAGGTCACGGCATTTTCCGCTGTGGCCGCCACCCTGAACAATCTCGGGCCTGGGCTTGGGGGTGTCGCGTCCGGCTTCATGGATCTAACCGACACGGCCAAGTGGATTGCGGTTGCAGGTATGCTGTTGGGACGTCTCGAAATCTTCACCTTGCTGGTTCTGATTACGCCGACCTTCTGGCGCACCTGAGTCTTGAGCGCGCCTGGTTCCGACAACCTCCTCGATCGCACCAGCGTGGTCGTCGGTCGCGCGGCCTCCTGGTTTACCCTTTTTATGGTGACGGTCACCTTCGTTGTCGTGGTGATGCGCTACATCTTTGATGCCGGCTTGATCTGGGTGCAGGAGTCCGTGGTCTGGATGCATGCGGCCGTGTTCATGCTGGGCGCGGCGTACACGTTGCAGGATGAAGGGCATGTGCGCGTTGATATTTTCTATCGAAAGATGAGCGTGCAGCGTCGTGCGTGGGTAGACCTGATCGGAGTCGTTATCTTCCTGCTCCCGCTCTGCCTGTTCCTTGCCTGGAACTCGCTCGAATTCGTCTGGCAATCGTGGAGTATTCGCGAAATGTCGCGCGAGTCGGGCGGCCTGCCATACCCGCTGATCCCGATGCTGAAGTCGATAGTGGTGCTGATGCCAATCACCGTTGCGCTGCAGGGGCTATCACTATTTCTGAAGTCGCTTAACACCCTGAGGCGCGGCTGATATGGAATGGGTTGCCGCATTACTCTTTGTCACGGTCATTCTCGTGTTGCTGGCGGGTTTTCCCGTCGCCTTCACGCTGGGCGGTACCGCGCTGATTTTTGCCGGCTTCGGCATTATTGGCGGCACTTTCAACGAAGCCTTGCTGCTTGGTCTGCCAAACCGCGTGTTCGGCATCATGACCAACGAAACGCTCGTCGCTGTGCCGCTGTTTGTCTTCATGGGCGTCACCCTTGAACGAGCGCGGATAGCCGAGGAACTGCTGGAGACGCTCAGCGCCTTGTTCGGAACCCTGCGCGGGGGCCTGGGCATATCCGTGACGCTTGTGGGCATGTTGCTTGCGGCGAGCACCGGTATTGTTGGCGCGACCGTCGTGACGATGGGGCTTCTCTCGCTGCCCACGATGCTGAAGCGCGGGTACTCGCCGGAAGTCGCGACGGGAACGATCTGCGCGTCAGGAACCCTGGGGCAAATTATTCCGCCTTCTATCATCCTGGTCATGCTGGGCGACGTCATGACAACCGCCTACCAGCAGGCACAGCAGGAGATGGGGGTTTTCTCTCCCAAGACAGTGTCTGTCGGCGACCTGTTTGCGGGTGCGCTCATTCCAGGTCTGTTGCTTGTGGGTCTGTACATGCTCTACATCCTCGGCCTGGCGTACTTCCGTCCAGCGGCGATTCCGCCGCACCAGCGCGAGGGCGCCGAGCAGGTCTCTTTTCTGCAAGTGATGAAGGCACTGGCGCCACCGCTGATACTGATCTTTGCGGTTCTCGGGTCGATCCTGAAGGGCCTTGCAACACCCACCGAGGCGGCGGGTGTTGGCGGGATGGGCGCACTGATTCTCGCCGTGTTGCGAAACGAGCTTAACCTCGAGCGCCTGCAGGACATCATGCGATCCACGCTGCGCATCAGCAGCATGGTGTTTCTCATTCTCATTGGTGCCTCGATCTTTTCCCTCGTCTTCCGCGGTTACGGTGGTGACGATGGCGTGCGAGCCGTTCTGGAATCACTGCCGGGCGGCGCGGTGGGTGCGGTGATTGTGGTCATGCTCGTTATGTTCCTGCTGGGCTTTGTGCTCGACTTTATAGAAATCACGTTTGTGGTCGTGCCGATCGTGGGGCCGGTATTGCTCGCAATGGGGATCGATCCTGTCTGGCTCGGAATAATGATCGCGATCAATTTGCAGACATCTTTCCTGACGCCGCCATTCGGCTTCGCGCTGTTCTATTTACGCGGTGTTGCGCCGCCATCTGTGTCTACAGCGCAAATTTATCGCGGCGCTATTCCGTTCGTGGCGATCCAGCTGTTCGCATTACTGTTGATTGCGGCATTTCCGGAGCTGGTTACCTGGTTGCCGGAAAAAATCTACGGCGCCTGAGGCTCGGACCAATCACGCTCGGGCACATCTGGCGTCAGTAGTCGCGGGCAGCCAGGTACGCCTTTTCTGATAGACGTGAGTTTGCTGACGCTTTTTCAAGGAACTCAAAGTAGGCCTTGCCGATCTTCGCCGATGCCGGGTCATTGGCCATGAGCTCTTCCACGACCTCATTCGTGATCGACTTCAGCAGTGACAGCACTTCCCTCGGGAATGGCCGTATCTCGATGTTCTCATCCTGCTCCAGCTGGGCGAGCGACATCGCATTCCCGTTTGTGTATTCAGCCGCCATGTCTGTGGTGACGGCCTGGCACGTGGTCTCAACAATTGCCTGCAGGTCAGGTGGCAGGGACTCCCATGCCGCCTTATTAATAATTGTCTCGAGCCCGGGACCCGGCTCCTGCCAGCCCGGGTAGTAGTAGTACCGAGCCGCTTTGTGCAGGCCGAACGATGAGTCGTTGTAGGGGCCAACCCATTCGGTAGCGTCGATCGCACCGGTTTGCAACGCGGTGAATATTTCGGCGCCGGGTAAGGTAACCGGCGTTCCGCCAGCACGCCGGAGGACCTCTCCGCCGAGGCCAGGGATGCGCATTTTGAGGCCCTTGAGGTCATCGATTGAATCGATTGGCTTGTTGAACCAACCGCCCATCTGCACGCCGGTATTACCTGTCGGAAACGGCACCAGATCGAACGGAGCATAGAGTTCACGGTAAAGCTCAAGGCCCCCGCCATAGTATAGCCAGCCGTTGAGTTCGGCATTGGTCATGCCGAATGGAATCGCGGTAAAGAACTGCGCAGCGTCGACCTTGCCCTTGTGATAGTAGGAGGCCCCGTGACCCATCTCGACGGTGCCGCGCGACACGGCGTCAAAGACTTCGAAAGCCGGCACCAACTCGCCGGCACCGTAAATCTTGATTTTGAGCCTGCCATTCGATGCCGCTGCCACCCGCGAAGCGACGTTCTCGGGCGCCATGCCGAGCCCAGGGAACCTGGGTGGCCACGAGGTCACACAGGACCACTCGAACGTCTCATCGCCCGTTGCGGTCGCTTGGGTGCAGTCGGCCTTCTCCTGGGCGCAGGCCGTCAGGCTTGCAGCGGCCGCCAGGCCGCCTACGAACTCTCGTCTCTTCATGGTGATTCCGGAGCGTGGGTATTGCGGTAAGTGTATTGATCGGCCGGCGGAATACCAGCGCGGGACAACAAGATTCAGTGGATATTAGAAACAACAGGAAAATCCCACTGTTAGTGCATTATTGCCAATTTTTTATATTTCTGTGTGCTTTTTATAAAAAAATAGCCCTGATAATGGGATCAGGGCTATTCCTTCCTTGGCCCGGCCGGAAATAATGTCATTTTTAGCCGTCCGTGGCATTTTTGACTGGTCAATATATAACCCCTTGTCCCACCGGCCGGTCAAAACAGTCTCCCACGCAGCCCGACCCAATGTGGCTTATCATTCTCCGGCTTGCGTCAACAAAGTCTCCAGGGGCCCCAGAAACAGGGGATACAGACGAGAAATGATCGGATTACTGCAGCGCGTTACCCACGCCGAGGTCACCGTGGGGAGCCGGATTATCGGAAAAATCGACCGCGGGCTCATGGTTCTGGTCGCCGTGCACCGTGATGACACCGATAAAGACGTCGTTCGCCTCGCCGAGCGCTTACTTGGCTATCGCGTGTTCGCCGACCATGAGGGCCGCATGAACCTTAGCGTTCGGGATATCGAAGGCGGGCTGCTGCTCGTTCCCCAGTTCACGCTGACAGCGGATACGAAGAAGGGCACCCGCGCCAGCTTTACCAAGGGCGCGGCGCCCGAGAAGGCGGCGGCGTATTTCGATGCGCTCGTGGCCGCTTGTAGAGAGGGCCTCGCCGCGGTCGAAACGGGCGAGTTTGGTGCCGACATGCAGGTCAGCCTGACGAATGACGGCCCCGTCACCTTCTGGCTCTCCACCTAAATCGGTACCAGTTACCGTATTTCCGTCCCAATAAATACGGTAACTGGTACCGAATTCGTCACGGTTTTGTTGCGCGGGCGGGGGTATCATGAACATAATTCGCGCCCTGCCTTTGCTGGCGCACATTTTGAACAGGGGCTCAGCCCCGGGAGCAGGAACAAATGCCATTTAATATCAGCCCCGGAAGTCTTCTACTGATTCTGGTCATCGTGTTGGTGATTTTTGGTACCAAGAAACTTCGGAACGTGGGCTCCGATCTGGGCGGTGCAGTCAAAGGTTTCCGTTCGGCAATGAATGAAGCCGATGAAACGGCCGAGCAGCTCGGCGACGAGACCAAGGACGCCGACTTCGACAGCACCCCGGCTGAAGAACCCAGCAAAGAAAAAGACGCGTAAAGCCCGAGACCTACCATGTCTGGTATCGGTGGTTCGGAATTTATCCTTCTCTGCCTGATCGGGCTCCTGATCCTGGGACCCGAGCGGTTACCGGCTGTCGCCCGTCAATTTGGCTCCTGGGTCGGCAAGGCCCGGCAGTTAACCCGCAGCCTGCAGCGGCAGCTCGAGGAAGAGCTCGATGCAAAAAAGAACCTGGGATTTGATCCTGAAGAACTCAAGGGCCTGCATCCGCAACAGCTCCTGACACCGCGCGACGACGACACGTACTCCCCGCTGCATGTCGAAGAAGAAGAGGGCGACGCCGAGGTCGCGCCGGACGACAAGCAAGAGAAGTCGGCCGATGACTGAAGAGCGCGCCGAAGACCTGGCGGAAGGCACGCTGATATCGCACCTGGTTGAGTTACGCAACCGGCTCTTCTGGATGTTCGGCAGTGTGTTCCTGGTGTTTCTTGCAATGTTCCCGTTCTCCAAGCCCATTTTCGAACTCGTCTCGGAGCCGCTGAGAAAAGTTCTGCCCGGCGGTGAGCTGATTGCCATCGGCACGGCCTCACCGGTAATCGCGACACTAAAGCTGTCTTTTTATTTATCGCTGATCATTGCGATGCCCATCGTCCTGTATCAACTCTGGGCATTCGTTGCTCCCGGCCTGTATAAGAAAGAAAAGCGCTTCGCGTTTCCGTTACTAGGAACCAGCATCGTTCTGTTCTACGTCGGCATCGCATTTGCCTACTTCGTTGTGTTCCCGCTCGTGTTCGGCTTTCTCGCCTCCTTTACGCCGGACACCGTCAACTACATGCCGGACATCTCGGATTATGTTGGCTTCATCATGATGCTGATTCTCGTGTTCGGACTGGCGTTCGAGACGCCCGTGGCCACCGTGCTGCTCATCTGGTCCGGCATCGTCTCCATCGAAAAGCTGGCCGGCGCGCGGCCCTATGTGTTCCTGGGTGCGTTTGTCGTTGGCATGCTGCTGACGCCACCTGATGTCATCAGCCAGATTATTCTCGCCATCCCCGTATACCTGTTATTCGAGCTTGGCATTATTCTGGCCAGGGTGTTTCGCCCAAAGGCGGCGGAACCTGCTGAGGACTCGGCTGTCAAGTAGCAGGGAGCGGGACAAATAGTGTTTAATGCGTCAGCTTTACCCGCACTGAATAAGTACAATGGCGCAAGACGCCACCGGGGGATAAATGACCGAATCCGTAGCCGCTCCGGCGGAGGACTACTCGCACGACGACGAGCTCTGGGGCCACCCCAAAGGCCTGTACGTTTGTTTCACGACTGAGCTATGGGAGCGGTTCTCTTTCTATGGAATGAAGTTCCTGCTGGTCCTGTATTTAACGAAGTACCATTTGTTTACCGACGAGATGGGGCTGGACGTTCTCGGCTCTTACGCGGGACTCGTCTACGCGCTGCCGCTGCTCGGCGGTATGATCGCGGATCGGTACCTGGGAATGAGAAAGTCCGTCGTGTTCGGCGGCATCAGTTTGTCGCTCGGGCATATATTGATGGCGGTCGAAGGGTATCAGGCCCGATTTTATGCCGCCGGTACGACCCTGGTCGATAACCTGACGCTGGCTTCGGGCGAAGTCCTCACCGCCGGAACCGTGCTCGCGGAAGACATCATGATGCGCGATACCGCCGCACTCAAAGTCTTCTACTTCGCTCTCGCGCTCATCGTCATGGGTGTTGGTTATCTGAAGCCGAACATCTCGACGATTGTCGGCAAGCTCTATTCGCAGGAAGATCCGCGTCGCGATTCAGGATTCACCATCTTCTACATGGGCATCAACATTGGTTCGTTCGCCGCGACGCTGATCTGCGGCTGGCTCGGCGAGACCTATGGTTGGGGTTATGGCTTCGGCGCCGCTGGTCTCGGCATGATCATCGGGCTGTTCACGTTCCTGTATGGGCAGAAGTACCTCAAGGGACACGCCGAACCGAGTGATCCCGAGAAACTCAAGAAGAGCGTTTTTGGACCAATCAACGTCGAATGGTCGATTTACCTGCTCAGCGTACCGATGCTTGGCGTGTTCTGGCTGCTCGTCCAGCACGAGCCCGTGGTGTTGATCACGCAAAACGTGTTCCTGATTATCGCGATTGTCGGCCTGATTCTTTATTCAATGATTCACACGAAAAAAGACCACAACAACACGCTGGCATACGCCATTGCGGCTATCGCCATTGCCTCTGGAGTCTGTGCCGTCGTTGCCAACCTGCATCCGGTCGGTGGCCTCGAGGCTGTGGCAGACGAAGTGCTGTACCTGTCGATAGCGCTGATCGTCGGCTTCGTTATTTACGGTTTCATTACCCATTATTCCGAAGAGTTCGGGCGCACCGTTGTGCTCATGATTCTGATTCTGTCGACCATCGTTTTCTGGGCGCTGTTCGAGCAGGCCGCAGGTTCCATGACTTTATACGCGGATCGTATCGTCGACCGTGAATTCGGCGACACGACATTTACGGCGGCGCAATTCGGCTCACTCAATGCCGGTTTCATCATGCTGCTGGCCATCCCGTTCGCCGCACTTTGGACCTGGCTTGCCAAGAAGAATCTCGAGCCCAATACACCGATCAAGTTTGGCCTTGGTATCCTGCAGGCCGGCCTTGGCTTCGGCGCGCTGGTCTTCGGCGCACAGTTCCCGAATGAGGCCGGACAGGTCGCCATGATCTGGCTCGTGCTTGCCTACCTGCTGCACACGACCGGTGAACTCTGCCTGTCGCCCGTCGGTCTGTCGGCCGTGACCAAACTGTCGATTGGCAATGTTGTCGGCGTCAGCATGGGTACCTGGTTCCTCGCTACTGCGTTGTCGGAAACGGTTGCCACCCGTCTTGGCAAGCTGGCGGCTATCGACACGTCGGCGGCGGGTGAAACTGCAGATGCGGCAACGGCCCTGGCCACGTATACCGAGCTCTTCGAATTTCTGATGTGGTTCGGTATTGGCACCGGCGTGTTCATGATTGTTATTTCGCCTGTCCTGCGTCGCTGGATGGGCGGTATTCACTAGTACTGGAAGAGGCAATGAAAAAACTTGTGAAACTCTGTGCGGGCTTCGTGCTCGTCGCATTCGTTGCTGCGTGCTCGCAGCAGTCAACTGAAGAACCCGCTGCTGCGGCACCGGCCGAAACAGCGGAAGAGTTTGTCGCTCGCGCCAATGCGGAGCTGAAAGATCTCGGCAGGGAGCTTGGTGCCGCAAGCTGGGTTCGCTCGACATACATCACGCAGGACACTGCCATTATTGCTTCCGCCGCCGGCGAGAAGTACGCGAAGTGGCACAGTGAGATGGTGCAACAGGCGCTGGCGTATGAGGGCGTCGAGCTTGACGCTGCGACGCGGCGTGCGCTGAACCTGCTCAAACTCGGCACATCGGCACCGGCGCCAGGTGATGCGGCCAAGCGCAAGGAAATTTCGGAAATTTCCACAGACATGGAAGGCACCTACGGTGCGGGCAAGTACTGCAAAGGTGACACCTGTCTGTCCGGGTCGGAACTCGAACAACTCATGAAAGACACTCGTGACTACGACGAGCTGCTGGATTACTGGACGGGCTGGCGCAAAATCTCGGTGCCGATGCGCCAGCAGTATGCACGCTTCGTGGAGCTCGCCAATGAGGGCGCGACTGAACTGGGCTACGGCGATCTTGGTGAGATGTGGCGCTCAAACTTCGACATGACGCCCGCCGAGTTCCAGGCCGAGTCCGGCAAACTGTGGGATCAGGTCAAGCCTTTATACGACGAGCTGCACTGCCACGTACGCGCAACGCTCGGCGGTGTGTATGGAGAGGAAAAAGTGCCACAGGACGGCCCGATCCCGGCCCACCTGCTCGGCAACATGTGGGCACAGGAGTGGTCGCAGATTTACGACCTGCTCGAGCCGTACCCGGGTGTCGGCGACATTGACGTCGACAGCACGCTGAAGACCAAGAACTTCTCACCCCAGGAAATGGTTCGCTCAGCCGAGAATTTCTATGTCTCGCTGGGCATGCCGCGCCTGCCGGATACGTTCTGGGAGCGGTCGCAGTTCACGAAGCCCGCCGACCGCGACGTGGTCTGCCACGCCAGCGCCTGGGGGCTCGATGGTGGCAATGACCTGCGCATCAAAATGTGCATCAACCAGACTTATGACGAACTGCGTGTGATTTACCACGAGCTGGGGCATAACTATTATCAGGGCGCCTACAAAGACCAGCCGCCGCTGTTTCAGGATGCCGCCCATGGCGGTTTTCATGAGGCCATTGGCGACACCGTGACCCTGTCGATGACGCCGGGCTACCTGGCCGAGGTCGGTCTTGTGAAAGAAGCAGAGGATGACCCGCAGGCCGTTATCAATCGCCAGATGCAGATGGCCCTCGACAGCATCGCGTTCCTGCCGTTCGGCAAACTGATCGACGAGTGGCGCTGGGGCGTGTTCTCAGGTGAGATCACACCCGATAACTACAACCAGGCCTGGTGGGACCTGCGCACGAAGTACCAGGGCATAGCCCCGGCCGTCGCGCGCAGCGAGGCCGACTTCGACCCGGGCGCGAAATACCACATTCCGGCCAACGTCTCCTACACGCGTTACTTCCTCGCGCGCATCCTGCAGTTCCAGTTCCATCGTTCGCTGTGCCAGACCGCCAGCCACGAAGGGGAACTGCACGCATGCTCGATCTACAACAGCAAGGAAGCGGGCGAGAAGTTCTACGCCATGCTCGAGGCTGGTGCCAGCCAGCCCTGGCAGGACACGCTGGAGCTCATGACCGGCACGCGCGAGATGGATGCCACGGCGATCATTGATTACTTCGCGCCGCTCATGAGTTATCTGCAGGAGCAGAACGAAAGCAGAGCCTGCGGCTGGTAATGCCTAACCGCCACCCGGCCAATACGCAAACGCGATGAGGGCCCTGATTTACAGGGCCTTCTCTGTCCTGCCACGGGTCGAGCAGGTCGCGGACCCCGTGCCGACTGACGACGGTGTCGTTCTAAAAGTCATGGCAAGCGGCATATGTCGGAGCGATTGGCACGGCTGGCAGGGACATGATCCGGACATCGAACTGCCGCACGTTCCCGGCCATGAGTTAGCGGGCACCATAGAGGCCGTCGGAAAAAATGTTTCGCGCTGGCAGGCGGGCGATCGGGTCACGGTTCCGTTTGTCGGCGGTTGCGGCAGGTGTCCTGAGTGCCACTCAGGCAACCAACAGGTTTGCGATCACCAGTTTCAACCCGGATTTACGCACTGGGGCTCGTTTGCCGAGTACGTCGGGATTCACTACGCCGACGTCAATCTCGTCCGCCTGCCCAACGACATGAATTTCACCACGGCGGCCAGCCTGGGCTGCCGCTTCGCCACATCATTCAGAGCTGTCGTAGACCAGGGTCGCGTGTCTGAAGGACAGTGGGTGGCTGTGCACGGTTGTGGCGGCGTTGGCTTGTCCGCGATCATGATTGCACGAGCCTTCGGCGCCAATGTCATCGGCGTGGACCTCGCCGACGACAAGCTGGCCCTGGCACGGCAGCTTGGCGCGACCGCTACTATTAATGCGGCTGCCGCGACCGATGTAGTCAATGGTATTCGCGAACTTTCGGGCGGCGGCGCACACGTCTCGGTGGATGCGATTGGTAGTGCGTCCGTCTGCTTCAACTCAATCGCCAGCCTGAGAAAACGGGGCAAGCATATTCAGGTCGGCCTGATGGTCGAGGACCACCGCAATCCCAGGGTCCCGATGGACAGAGTGCTGGCCAACGAGCTGGAGATACTGGGTAGCCACGGTATGCAGGCGCACCGCTATGCTGAAATGCTGGAGATGATCGCCGCCGGCAAACTGGCGCCGGAGCGCCTGATAGGAAAGACGGTTTGTCTTGAAGAGGCGGTCGCCGAGCTCACATCAATGAACGACTATCCTACGAACGGCGTCGCAGTGATCACGGAGTTTTAGGCGTATCGACACCTGCATTGAGCTGCCGCTGGTACTCCGCGTCATCCATGTGACCGCGTGACTCGACGATCAGCCCGTCGTCATTGAGCAGCCACTGCTCGAACCCCTGCAGATCAACGGCGTTGCCCGTACCGTCTGGACCGGTATTGGTTCCGGTCCAGCGCCAGTGAAAGTTGATGTGGTCACCTTCTCTTGTAACCTTGACCAACCGCACGACCATGTCCGGAAAATTTGTCATGAACCCGGCGGCCATTTGCGCGATAGCCTCGCGGCCGCCCGACGGCTCACCGTCGTTGATTCTTAGCGAACCGTTTTCCGCATAAAACGATGCAAAAGCAACCGGGTCGTTACCGCTCCATGCAGCGGCGTAGCGGGTAGCCATTGCCGTCACGTCCGTCATGTCTTTCGGCTCCACTATCAGGTAAACCACGGTGGAATCGCCGATGTTCAAAACGTCGTGGGCGGCGACCCCGTCACTCGAATAACTACTTCCCGTAGACAAGTCCACTTCACGTATGCCACTTGCGTCGTTAATTCGCACGCGGCCGCCGGCGACCGCATATCCAAAGTGCGCCCGATGATAATGCCGCTCGTGGCCAACACCAGGCGGAAATGTGCAGCGCAGTATCCGATGCTCGAGATCCTCATGCAGCTTTTCGCACACCGATACCCCTTGCCATCCTGCCTCAAGGGGGTCCGGTAGCGCCGGTGATTCGGCGTTAGCGGCCAGCGAGAGAAAGGCCAGAGTCAGCGTTGCTTTCCTGGGGCTCATTGTTGGTTCACTCCGTGCGACAGGGCGGTGTGCTGTGCCCTTTTGGGGCTCGATTGAGTAAACTCCACTGTATAACAAGAACGGGGATTCCTCATGTCTGACCAAAATCAAGCCGCCGCGTCCGGCGGCTTTCTCGGCACTGTAGAGCGCGTCGGAAACAAGCTTCCTGATCCGGCCGTACTCTTTATCGCCTTGCTGTTCATCGTCTGGGTACTGTCGTGGCTATTATCTTACATCAGCTTCGACGTCGTCGATCCGCGCACCAGTGCCCCGCTGGTCATCAATAACCTGCTGGCTCCGGGGGCGATTACCGAATTCCTGTCCGTCATGGTCACGAACTTCTCGCACTTCCACCCGGTCGGCGTTGTTCTCGTCGCCATGCTGGGTATTGGTGTTGCTGAGCACACCGGGTTCATCAACTCGGCGATTCGGTCTCTATTGAACGTGACGCCGGCGAAACTGCTGACACCGATGGTCATTCTCGTCGGCATCGTTTCGCACTCCGCTGTCGACGCTGGTTATGTTCTCGTTATCCCGCTGGGCGGCGTGATCTTCTTCGCGGCGGGCAGGCACCCGCTCGCCGGCATCGCCGCAGCATTTGCCGGCGTCTCCGGCGGCTTCTCGGCCAACTTCGTGCCGAGCTCACTGGATCCGTTGCTGCAGGGCCTGACCCAGGCCGGCGCACAGATCCTCGATCCGGCGGTCATTGTTAACCCGCTCAACAACTATTTCTTCACGACCGCCTCATCGGTGCTGATCGTCGGCCTCGGCTGGTACATCACCGACAAGATCGTGGAGCCGCGCATCATGGCAACCGAAGTCGACGGCGACGCCGAAGACTTGCCGGTAATGCATGACCTCCAGGACAACGAACGCAAAGGCCTTCGCTGGGCGCTGATTTCGATGGTTGTCGGTATCGCCATCCTGATCGCAACGGCATTGCCCGAGGGTTCCGCGTGGCGGACGGCCGACGGCGACCTGACCGCATTCAGCGCGCCCATGATGCGTTCGATCGTATCGCTGATCTTCCTGCTGTTCCTGGTGCCCGGTATCGTCTACGGCATCGTCGCCGGCACAATGAAGAGTTCGAAGGACATGATCGAAGGCATGACGCACTCCATGCACGGCATGGCCTACTACCTCGTCATCATG
>JAIBDF010000013.1 GCA_024679535.1 Chromatiales bacterium | reverse complement strand
GATCAGGGTCAGGTCGAGGATGTCTTTGTCGGACAGGCCTTCGGCGCGCAGTTCGCCGAGGTCGCTCTCGGTCATGGCGCTCGGCGCGGACGTGAGTTTCTCGGCATGCCGAACGATATTGCTGAGACGCGGCTCGAGGGTCTCGAGGCCATCGGCTGTCGCGAGCATGGTCAGCGTTTCCTCGTCGTCGATGTAGTGGCGCAGGGATTCGGTGTGGTGATTGACACAATACTCACACTCATTGTTCGCTGAGACAACGACGGCGATCGCTTCCCGCTCCATCCGGCTGAGTCCCGACTTGCCGAACATGAGCGTCATGTACAGATCGAGATGGTTACCCAGCGCCGCCGGGTTCAGGCTATGAACCTTGAGTATGTTGGAAACCTTGCCGCGCTGCTTCTCGAGCTGCGCGTACATTTCTGCCAGATTTCCGTCAGCTTCGCTGACCTCGATTTCTTCGATCCAGGACATCGTCTTTCGCCACCGCATTTGGTGCGCCATCCTCAGCGTCGGTCGGGTGTTCGATGAACTCGAACGTTGCACCGTCATCGCCAAAAACGAAAACGCGGCAACTGCCCCAATCTGGCGCCAACGTCCACTGGGTACCGACGTCAACCGAACCCTGGACGCGTTTGTAATCGCACCGTGCTTCAAAACTTTGGACGTTACCACTCAGGTTAGCAAAAGAGAATGTCCGTCTGGCGGGTTTGTAGTACCAAAGGGGCTGACCCTCTTCGCAATCGCACGCACTGTAGATGGTCGCCTGGGCGGTGATTGCTTCGTCGCCGTCGATTTTCGCTCGAATTTCAGCCGATCGCGCCTCGAGCAGCTCATTCATGGGGCTGGTGCCGAGAAACCGCTGAAGCTCGGCGTAGGTACGCATCGCTCCGGCGGACTGGCCGAAGTGATCCTCGAGCGTGAAGATTTTCTCAAGCAGGTCGATCTGCGCCGTTTTCTTGAGCTTGATCGTTTCAGCGATGCCATGGGCGCGGCGGTAAAACTCAAGCTTGCCAGCGAGATTGCCTTCAGCGCCCTCGACGCGGCCCAGCATGAGCCATAGCATCGCTGACTCGTACAGGTTCCAGCCGCCGAGCTGATAGGCCGAGTCGGCGAGCTTGCGGGCATCCTCGTTCTCTTCGTTGTGCAGGTGCGTCACGATGCGGCGGTAGCGACGCATGAAATTGGACGTCGCCAAATCGCGGCCACGGAAGATCTCGGAACGAATATTGACGAGATTATTTGGCCGCTCGGCAGGCGAATCGAGCGACTCGAAATGCCATTTACCGGCCACCTTGCGGGCCTCTTCCTCGAAGCCGTTGCCACCGCTCGAATCGATAACCAGGGGGTCCATCGCCGAGCCGTCGGGTCCAATAACGAATGACATCCGGACCCAGCCCTCCTGGCCCGAACGAATGTTTCCTCCCGGGAATCGTGGCTGCTCGAGTTCCAGCTCTCCAGTTGGAACTCCGCTGCCGCTAATCCCGAACTCCCATTTCTGTGCGTGTGCTTGCGGCGCAAGAAACAGAAGTGCGGCGGCAGCCGCGACCAAAAGCGAGAATCGCCCGCTGTCCCTGAACCTCATCATGCCCCCAGTCCGGCGACGCCGGCGTTAAAATCCTTTGTCGAATATTGGATGCCATAAGGCGGCATAAAGTTGCGTTGGATTCGCAGTAACGTCGAATCCCGGCGCGTCAGGTATCGGTCTCTCCGAGCCAGTCGCGCGCGCGCAGGTATTCGCTATACAGGGCTTCCTCGGGTGAGCCTGCTTCAGGCGTCCAGTTGTAGGCGAAGCGAACGGTGGGCGGCAATGACATCAGGATGGATTCGGTGCGTCCTCCGGATTGCAGACCAAACAGCGTCCCGCGATCGTAAAGCAGATTGAACTCGACATAACGGCCGCGCCGATACTGCTGGAAATCCCGCTGCCGTTTGCCGTAAGGGTGCGACACGCGCTTGTCCACAATTGGCCTGTATGCCTTCAGGAAATTGTCCCCGGCAGAGCGGATGAACTCGAAGCTCCTCTCGAAACCCATTTCGTTTACGTCATCAAAAAACAGGCCGCCAACACCACGTGGCTCATTCCGGTGTTTCAGGTAAAAGTATTCGTCGCACCACTGCTTGTAGCGGGGATACAGGTCCTTGCCGAACGGATCGCATACCGATTTTGCGACGGTATGCCAGTGCACGACGTCATCGTGGAATGGATAGTAAGGCGTGAGGTCGAAGCCGCCGCCAAACCACCAGACAGGATTGCGTTCGCCAGCCGTAAAGAAGCGCAGATTCGCGTGGGTTGTTGGCACGTAAGGGTTGCGCGGATGCAGAACAAGCGACATCCCGACGGCCTGGAACGCCTTGCCGGCGAGTTCCGGGCGGTTTTTCGTCGCGGATGGCGGCATCTGCGTGCCGAAGACATGCGAGAAACCGACGCCGGCCTGTTCGAAAACGCTGCCCTCAGACAGCACCCGGCTTTCGCCGCCGCCGCCGCCGGGTCGTTCCCAGGCGTCCCGGGCAAACGCAGCTTTGCCGTCTATCGTCTCGAGTTCTGCACAGATGCGATTCTGCAGGCTCGTGAGGTAGGTTTTTACGTCGTCTAGGTTGCTCATGGAGTTCGCGATCGCAGGATGTTGCCAGATCTAAAATCCCGGATCTCGGACGGACCGGATGCCGGACCGCAGTCACCGGGGACGACGTAGTCTACTACGCTACCGAGTTGACGTTGCAGAATGTAGCGGTTGCGTGCCGTGGGTCTGCCGCTCAGATTGGCGCTGGTCGAAACCAGCGGCGAGTCGACTGCCCGGCACAGGGCGACGGCCGTCGGATTAGTGGTAATGCGCACGGCGAGGTTTGGATGTTTGCCGCGCAAAAGTGGCGAAACGCGCGGACCCGGTGGCACGAGCCAGGTCACCGGATGTGCCGGATCAGGGTCGGGTAGTGCCGCGTTTTCCGGAAGACCTGTCCAGCCTTGCAGCTGAATGGCATCTGCCGCAATCAGTATCAGGCCCTTGGTCGCATCGCGTTGTTTGATACCAAGCAGGCGCTGCATCGCGAAAGGGTCGTCGGGGAGGCAGCCGAGGCCAAAGACGCCCTCCGTTGGATACGCGATGACACCACCGCGCAGCAGGACGTCCGCGGCGAGTGACACGGACATCATTGTTTAGCCGCTCTTTTTCTTGGCCGCTATTTTCTTGGTGGCCTTCTTTTTGGCGGTCTTCTTCGCCTTCTTCTTTGCCTTTTTCTTGGTGGCTTTTTTCTTCGTCGCAGTCTTGGTGGCCGCCTTCTTGGCAACCTTCTTCTTGCCACGGCGGCCGCGCACTGGCGCTGCCGCAAGGAGTTCGATGCACTCTTCGAGCGTTAGCGTCTTGGGCTCACGATCTTTCGGCACACGGGCGTTCTTCTGCTTGTCCGTGATGTACGGTCCATAGCGACCGTTCAGAACCTGGATGCCCTGTTCTTCGAAGTCGAGGATAAGCCGCTCCGCATCCGCCTTGATCTTCTCAGCGATCAATTCAAGCGCGCGCGGCAGTTCGACGGTATACGGATCGTCTTCTTTCATGGAAACGTATTTATCGCCATAGCGAACATACGGACCGAAGCGGCCCACACTGGCGGACACCGGCAGGCCATCGGAGGTTTCGCCGAGCTTGCGCGGCAGCTTGAATAACTCCAGCGCCGTTGCCAGGTCAATGTCGTTCATCTTCTGGCCCGGGCGTAATCCGGCAAACTTTGGCTTTTCCTCATCGTCCTTGGTGCCGATCTGTGCGAACGGTCCATAACGACCCATGCGCACCGAGACCGGCTTGCCGCTTTTCGGATCGATGCCCAGCTCACGCTCCTTGGCCACCTCACCTCGCGTCAGCCCTTCTTTCTCTTCACAAAGCTGGTGAAACGGGCCCCAGAACTCGTCGAGCAACGGCACCCAGTCCTTGTGGCCAAGGGATACTTCGTCAAGATCGTCCTCGAGTTTTGCCGTGAAGTCATAATCGACGTATTGCGTGAAGTGTTCCGTCAGGAAGCTGTTAACGATTCGACCAATATCGGTGGGCGTGAAGCGCTTCGACTCCAACTCCACGTATTCGCGATTCTTAAGCGTTGCAATAATGTTCGCGTAGGTCGAAGGACGGCCGATACCGTACTCTTCGAGTGTCTTGACGAGGCTCGCCTCGGTGAAGCGCGGGGGCGGCTCGGTGAAGTGCTGTTCGGGACGCAGTTCTTCGAGCTTGATCGTGTCGCCTTCTTCGATTTCGGGCAGCAGGCGGTCGCCGTCGTCATCCTTCGAGTCGTCTCTGCCTTCCTGGTACACGGCCATGAAGCCGGGCTCAACGAGCACAGAGCCGTTGGCGCGCATGCGATGTCCTGCGTCTTCGGGTCCCACCGCCATCTCGATGGCAACGGTGTCAAATACCGCCGGCACCATCTGGCAAGCCATGGTGCGCTTCCAGATCAGGGAGTACAGCTTGTGCTGATCTTCGTCGAGCGAGCCTTTGATTTGGTCAGGAATGAACGCAACGGAGGTCGGGCGAATGGCCTCGTGTGCCTCCTGGGCGTTCTTGGATTTATTTTTAAAAATGCGCGGCTCTTCGGGAACGTTTTGCTTGCCGTAGCGTTCGGCAATGACGTCGCGTATTTCGGCTACGGCCACATCGGCCAGCGTCACCGAGTCGGTACGCATGTAGGAGATCAGCCCGACCTGGCCTTCGCCCGGGAGCTCGATACCTTCGTACAGTTTCTGCGCAACGCGCATCGTGCGCTGGGTGTTGAATCCGAGTTTCCGCGAGGCTTCCTGTTGCAGGGTTGAGGTCGTGAACGGTGCGGCCGGATTGCGGCGGCGCTGGCGCTTGGTCACGCCAATCACATTGAACTCGCCACCCGCCGCATCAAGCAGGGTTTTTTCTACTTCGCGCGCAGCGTCTTCGCTCTCAAAACTGAATTGTTCAACCTTCTCGCCCCTGTAGCTGACCAGTCGCGAGGCAAACGGCTGTTCCTTCTTGCTGACGTCAGCCTCGATCGACCAGTACTCGCGCGCCTTGAATGCTTCAATCTCGAGTTCGCGCTCGACGATCATTCTCAGCGCCGGGCTTTGTACGCGTCCGGCAGAAAGCTTGGGCTGGATCTTCTTCCACAGCAGCGGCGACAGGTTAAAGCCCACCAGGTAGTCGAGAGCCCTACGCGCCTGCTGCGCGCCCACCAGGTCCCCGGACAAGCCGCGCGGATGCGCCACCGCATCGTTGACAGCCTGCTTGGTGATTTCGTGGAACACGACCCGGTGCACATCCTTGTCATCGAGCGCACCGCGCTCCTTGAGTAACTCGATCAGGTGCCATGAAATAGCTTCACCCTCACGATCCGGGTCAGTCGCGAGGTACAGCGCGTCAGCCTTCTTGAGGGCACGAATTATCGCATTGACGTGCTTTTCATTGCGTTCGATAACCTGGTACTTCATCGCGAAGTTGTTGCCAGGATCGACGGCGCCCTCCTTGGGGACGAGATCGCGCACATGGCCATAGGAGGCCAAGACGTCGAAATCCTTGCCCAGGTATTTGCTGATGGTGCTGGCCTTGGCTGGCGACTCAACAATTACGAGATTCTTTGACATCTGTCAGGTACGACCCTTTGGGTGTAGGTGCAAAAAAGAAAAACCGCGGTCCGTGCCGCGGTTGAATTACATGCTTGACCGCTGAGTGTCAAGGAATTCGGTTTTTCGCGTTAGTGCAGAAGGCCCGAAGTTTCCTCGAAAACGAGGTCTTCCATGCGGGCATACGCAAGCTCCTGTCCAGGCTGGCTGAACAGGACCATCAGTACGACCCATTTGATCTGCTCGACATCGATATCGGTCGTTTCAAGCGCCAGCAGCCGGTCCACGAGGATCTCGCGCTGCGGTGGCGACAGGATGCCGATTTGCTCAAGATAAGTGATGTAGCCGCGGCAACTTGCATCGAGCCGTTCGTGTTCGAACTCGTTATATATGCGGGTGCCGTGCGCCGTCTGATTGCCGTAATTCAGGCATTCCTGCTGGTCGGTCAGGCCGTCCAGCCACTCGAGAGCGCGCTCGATTTCCGCATCGCCAAAGCCGGCGCGTGAGAGTTCGATGCGCAGTTCGTTCTGATCGGGTTCCGGGTCTTCCTCTGTGTCGACGTAGGTTTCGAAGAGATACATAAGCACGTCGAGTACGTTTTCTTTCATGCCTGGAGCGGCTCCTTGCACATTCGGGATTTAGCTGTCCGGCCTAGCCCGCTAGGGCATAGCGTCCGCCGGACAAGGACTCCACTTCTCCATGGAGCTCCAGGATCAGAAGCATGGAGGAAAGCTGGTCGATCGTCAATCCAGATTGTTTCTCGAGATCGTCGATGCTCACGGGATCGTGGCTGAGCACACTGCGTAGTTCCGCGTAGTCGTCATCAGGCAGGTCGGGTGAGGCTTCGTTGATCGTTGATTCTTCTGCGGTTTCCAGCAGGTGACCGGTTAATGGACTCAGTTCGGCAAGGATGTCGCCAGCGGTTTCGACGAGCTTCGCGCCTTGCCGAATGAGTTCATGGCAGCCGCGGGCCAGTGGATTATGGATAGAACCGGGGAGCGCAAATACCTCTCGGCCCTGCTCAGCGGCGAGTCGCGCGGTAATCAGGGAGCCGCTGCGGCGAGCGGCTTCGACCACCAGCGTGCCGAGGCTCAAGCCGCAGATCAGCCGGTTGCGCTCCGGAAAGTGCCAGCGTTCGGGTGCCGAGCCCAGGGGGTACTCACTCACCAGCGCGCCATTGGCTGCTATAGCGTGCGCGAGATTACGGTTGATAGCCGGGTAGATCCGGTCGATGCCGGTGCCGAGAAATGCGACCGTCTTGCCGCCGGCCTCGATTGCGCCTTCGTGGGCAGCCGCGTCGATACCCTGAGCCAGTCCGCTGACGATGGCAAAACCCCTTCCTGCAAGGTGCTTTGCGAAGTTGTGCGCATTGCGGCTGCCGCCCTGCGTCGGGTTGCGGCTGCCAACGATCGCCAGGGCGGGCAGGTGCAGGGCATCGATATCGCCATTCACGTACAAAAGCAGCGGTGGACCGGGTATTTGCGCGAGCATCTCGGGGTAACTGTCTTCGCCCCACCCGGTGAGATGGTGCCCGGCGTCGTCGAGCCAGGACAGGCCTTCTGCCACGGCCCGTTCGTCCGGCGATGCAATGGCGGTGCATTTCTCATCAGAGAGCCCCGCTTCGGCGAGGCGACGGCGCGGTTGGTCGACGATGGCCTCCGCTGTACCGAACAGATCGAGTAATGCCTGCAGGTCGGTAACCCGAAGGTGTGCGTGGGCGAGTATCAGCCAGGGGCGGCGGTCTTGTTGCATCACAAAATAATACCGCGTCGGCGCATAGCGCCGCGCGGTATTAATTGCGAAAGATCAGAGTTTTAGATCGGGTTACGAACCGTGTCGTGAATATGGATAGCTTGTGTCGCTTCCATGACAAGACCGTAGCTGATGCGATCGTAGGTCTTGAATATCATCACGGTACCGGCTTCCTCTTCCGGCAGGCGCACGGTGCCGCCACCGAAACGATCCTTAACCTCTTCGCCCGCCTGGAGAACACTCAGCACATCGCCGACGGACAGGCCGTTATTCGAACCGCGGTTAATCACGATGACCATGTACTGGCCGATCTGTGTTACACCGCCAACGACGGAGATGATGCGGCCATCAATGGTGGCGCTCGGTGCGCGTGGGAAGAAGTTCAGCGGGATATCGACTTCCTCAGGAAGCAGGCGATCGCCCGGCTTGGCTTCCATCTTCGTGTCTGTCAGAGCGACCGTGGCCGGGTCCCCACCGCGGCGCAGACGCCCGTCACCAACGGCAATGCCCTGGTAACCGATCAGTCGATTGTCATCTGGATCGTAGAGCGGGTCGCCAACATGCACGACGCTGAAGCGCGTCCCCGGTGCGGCCTCGGTAACGCCACGAACATAGATTTCATTGCCAGCTGAAGCAATCAGGTGATCACCGCGCGTCTGCAGGAGGTACGGCAGCGAATCCGCCTGGTTCTTCTCAAGCACCACACCCGAACTCAGGAAGGCGGCGACATCTTCATAGGGAATGCTGCTGATCGACTCGGTCAATGGCGTTACGCGCGCCTGCGGCGACATGCGATAGGTCGACGCACGGACGTTCGTAATACGCGGCTGACCGCCGATGTAGACGAGGCCGAGCACATCGCCCGGGTAAATAAGGTGCGGATTCTCGATGTCCGGATTGATATACCAGATTTCGGGCCAATACCAGGGGTCTTTAAGGAACGTCCCTGCGATGTCCCACAAGGTGTCGCCTACCTGCACGACGTACTCATTGGGATGACCTTCGGCGAGCGGAACCGGATCGTTGATGCGCTCGAGCACGGGCTCGTAAGCCGCGGGCTCAGAATAGCTGCTCTGCGCCGGTTCCAGCGAAGTGCCTCCGGAAGTAACTGCCGGAGCGGCTTGGCTGCTCTCGTATGCGGGTGGGTTACCCCCGCAACCGGCCAACGTCAGGGCCAGTGTGGCAGCGGTTAGCCGAAGGCTGGATTTCAGGCTTGTGTTGCTGAGTGACATGTCGCGAGGACTCCCTACAAACAATTCGGTTTAGGCCCGTACTTTCAAGGCGTTGCTATACTATGTCGTGCCGGTACTGCCGAGGCTGCTAATTACGTCACATTTCCGGCCCCAAATACCGTCCGGAAGGGTACATTTCTGGCGGCATTGTCTGACATCTTATTCAATAAAGTCAAACATTTAGGCCACATTTATAGGAATTCACGCGAAAATGGCGCTGGTTTTATTATGTTGCAAAACAGCGATAGTGCATGGTTAACGGGCCGAAAGGCTTATTGGAAATTATGGCAAAACTGAAGATATTGGAATTTCCTGACCCGCGGTTGAGGAAAAAGGCTGCCCCCGTAGAGGTGGTGGATGATGCGCTGCGAGTGTTGATCGGGGACATGTTCGAGACCATGTACGATGCGCCGGGCATTGGCCTGGCGGCGACCCAGGTCGACGTACACAAGCGCCTGCTAGTAGCCGATGTGTCGTCGGACAAATCGGAACCCTTTGCGCTGATCAATCCGCAAATCATCGAGAAGGACGGCGTGACCGTGACGGATGAAGGCTGCTTGTCCGTGCCCGGGTATTACGAGTCGGTGGAGCGTGCGGAACACATTCGCGTTCGTTTCCTGGATCGCAAGGGCGAGGCGGTGGAGATGGATGCCGCGGGCCTGCTCGCGGTGTGCATACAACACGAGATTGATCATCTCGATGGCAGGCTGTTCGTGGATTATCTATCCGAGGCGAAGCGCCAGCGAATTCGCAAGAAGCTGGAAAAAGAACGGCGTAACGCGGCGGTCGCACTTTAGGCGGGTAACACACCAGCAAACAGACCAATGACTGCTCCCAGAATCATTTTCGCCGGCACGCCGGATTTCGCGCTTGCGTCGTTAACGGCACTGGTCGAATCCGGGCGCGTGCCGATTGCCGTGCTGACACAACCGGATCGTCCTGCCGGCCGCGGCAAGAAACTTACGGCGAGCCCGGTCAAACAGTACGCGGAGCGCCAGGGGATTCCTGTCCTGCAGCCGGCCTCGCTGCGCGACGCGAACGTCGCGGCGGAGCTTGACGCGTTACGGCCTGAGCTGATGATCGTCGCCGCCTACGGCCTTATCCTGCCGCAGAGCGTTCTGGATATTCCTGTGCATGGCTGCTTGAACGTGCACGCCTCCATCCTGCCGCGCTGGCGGGGTGCGGCCCCGATCCAGGCCGCCATACTGGCAGGCGATGCCAGAACCGGCGTTAGCCTGATGGCGATGACGGCCGGGCTGGATTGCGGCCCTGTTTTTCATATTGAAGAGATCGAGATCGGCGTCAATGAGACCGCCGGAGAGCTACATGAGCGGCTGGCCGCACTCGGCGGCGCTACGCTGATAGCGCACCTGGACGATATTCTCGCAGGCACGCTGGTCGCGACAGCGCAAGACGAAGCCCACACGAGCTATGCGCGCAAGATTGAGAAGCAGGATGCCGCCATCGACTGGTCTTTGCCCGCGGCCGATCTGGCGCGGCGGGTACGCGCCTACAATCCGTTCCCGGGTTCGTTTTTCTTCGCCGACGAAATGCGGATCAAGGTTTGGCGAGCCACGGCCGTCGATGGGTCGGCGGACCCCGGTACGGTCCTGCAAAGTGATCGCGACGGCGTTGTCGTTGCCAGCGGTTCCGGTGCGTTGCGCCTTGATGAATTGCAGTTGCCCGGCAAGCGTCGCGCGACGGCGCAGGAATTTGCGGGCCAGATGGATATCTCCGGACAGAGGCTGGATTAAACATGGCGAATTCGGGGGCGAGGACACGGGCAGTTGCTGCAGAAGTTGTCGACGCAGTTGTCAGCGGCGGGCAGTCGCTGGATGCGGCGATCGCCGAACGAGAGGAACGGGTCTCTCCGACGGATCGCTCGCTGCTGCGCATGCTGTGCTTCGGCACCATACGCAAGCACTGGCAACTGCAGCACTGGATCAGTCAGCTCCTGGGCCGCCCGCTGAAAAAACGGGACAGCGTTATCAACGCACTGCTCGCGGTGGGACTGTTCCAGCTTTACGACACACGCATTCCCGATCACGCCGCCGTGTCGCAAACGGTGGAAGCTGCGCGGCAGTTGCGTCGCCCGAAGCTCGCGGGCCTGTTGAATGCCTGTATGCGTCGCTTCGGCCGGGAGAAAATTGCCGAGCAGGCCGTGGCTGACGAACAGGCCCGCTGGAATCACCCGCAATGGCTCCTGGAGACGCTGCGCAAGGACTGGCCGGCAGACCACGAAGCCATTCTCAAAGCAAATGATTCACGCGCACCCATGTGGCTGCGGGTAAATTCTGCGCGCCAGTCTGCGGCGGCCTATCTGGCGCGCCTCGCAGACGACGACAAGACAGCTGAATTGCTCGAAGGCATACCGGATGCTGTGCGACTCACCGAGCCCTGTAGCGTTGAGGAGCTGCCTGGATTCATGGACGGTGACGCGTCAGTACAGGATGCAGCGGCGCAGATTCCCGCGCGCTGGCTCATGGCGGACAGGCCGATGCGGGTACTTGATGCCTGTGCGGCCCCCGGCGGCAAAAGCGGCCACCTGTTGGAGTTGGGCGGTGCCGGGTTCGAGCTCACGGCTATCGACAGTGATGCCAGGCGCATCGAGCGCGTTCGAGAGAATCATGCGCGCATCGGGCTCGATGCAACCATTATGGTCGCCGATGCATCGAAACCCAGGGAATGGTGGGATGGCAGACCGTTTGACGCGGTTCTGCTCGATGCGCCCTGTTCGGCGACGGGAGTAATCCGTCGCCATCCCGATATTAAATTGCTGCGCAGAGCCAGCGATATTGACGATCTCAGCGCCCTGCAGGGGGCCGCTCTCAGCGCGCTATGGCAGGTGCTGGCGCCTGGCGGACGGCTGTTGTACGTCACATGTTCTGTTCTCGCGACGGAGAACGATGGTGTGGTGCAGGGATTCCTCGAGACTAATGATGACGCGGTGGAAGATACTGTGTTGCCAAATAACAACATCCGCGATTTAATGCGGAGGAAGGCGTGTGGTTATCAGGTTTTGCCCGGAACGGCAGGACTGGACGGCTTTTACTACGCATGCCTCGTCAAGAAGGTCTCCTGAAGAATACGATGTCACTCAAGCCCGCCCGAACAAAAAAGACAGGCGTCAAGCACGCATTGCTCGTACTGCTGGCTGTGTCCGCCCTGGGTACCGGGCTGGCGCAGGATGTCGAGCGTGAGGGCTACTTCGAAGTTCGCTCGGCATCGACTGATCTGGTTGATGGCGTACACAAGCTCGATGCGCGCCTGCAACTGGTCCTGTCCTCCGAGGCGCTTGCCGCGCTGGATAGCGGCGTCACGCTGACCATCGAGTTGCAGCTGCAGGTGATACGCTCGCGTCGCTTTTTGCCTGACGATGTCGAGGCCGAGCTGGCCTTGCGCTACGAGTTGGAGTTTTCGCCTGTCAGTCAGCGCTACATCGTTCGCAACAACAACAGTGGAGATCAGGATTCCTTCGCGACGCTTTACTCCGCACTGAACAGCCTGGGCCGGGTCCAGGGATTGCCCGTTATTGACAACGCCTTACTCGCCGCCGAAGCAGAATACCGCGTGCGGCTGCGGGCCATGCTCAATACGGAACGTTATCCCGCCGCACTGCGTGTACTGTTTTTCTGGCGCGGCGAGTGGCAGTTACAAAGCGAATGGTTGGAATGGTTGCTCGAACACTAAAGCGAGCTTTTTATATCCTGATCGCGACGCTGGGCGTTGGCATGGCCCTTGCGGCGCTGTTTCTGCTGACCCAAACGGTGCAGAAGTCGGCCGACTTCGATCGCATGCAGGAAATTATCCTGTGGACCAATATTATCGGCGGTGTACTGCTAATCGCGTTGCTGATTGGCAATCTGTCACGCCTGTTTAGCGACTATCGCAACAATGTGCCTGGCGCAAAACTCAAGGCGCGCATGGTGGGTATGTTCGTCGGGCTTGCCGTGCTGCCGCTTATCGTCGTCTTTTACTTTTCCACGCAGTTTATCAATCACGGCATAGACAGCTGGTTCAACGTCGAGGTCGAAGAGGGCCTCGACAACGCCCTGGCGTTGAGCAGGGCCGCGCTCGAATTCCAGAAGCGCCGTAATTTGCAGTCGACACAGGCGGCTGCACAACGCCTCGCTGTGGCCAACGAACGACAGCTGGTTTTCGAGCTGGGCATGTTGCGTAGAGAAAGCGGTGCGAGCGAGCTGACGCTCTACGGTGATCACAACATCGTGCTTGCGACCAGCACCGACAGCGCAACCGCAACCCTGCCGAAACCGCTGTCCGAAGAAGTCGTCCTCCAGATGCAGCAGGCGCGGCCTTTCGTCAGCCTCGAATCGATGTCAACTGGTGGCGTCGAAGTTCGTACAGCCGTCGTGTTTACGTATCAGGGTAGCCGCGCGCAACCGGCGCGGGTCCTGCAGGGGCACTACCCGGTGACGGACAGACTCGGCAAGATGGTGAGCAGTGTCGAGCGCTCATATCAGGAATATCAGCAGCTGGTGTTTTTCCGGGAGGACCTGAAAGATCTCCTGACGTGGACGCTGGCGTTTGTATTATTACTTAGCCTTTTGACGGCGATCGCGGGTGCGTTTGTCCTGTCCCGCCGGCTGGTCGCACCGATTCAGGATCTCGTGGCCGGTACGCGCGCGGTTGCGATGGGCGACTTTGACACCCGACTGCCAACGCCGTCACGCGACGAGATCGGCTTCCTGGTCAGTTCGTTCAACGACATGACGCAGCGCCTGGCCACGGCGCGACGTGAGGCCAGCCTCAGCCAGGCGCTGGTCGAAGCTGAACGCACCAATCTTGAAGTTATCCTGGCACGTTTGTCGACCGGCGTACTTGCGCTGGAGTCGGACCTGCGGATACGCAACGCCAACCAGGCTGCCGGATCGATCCTCGGCGTTAATTTCGAGCATCGCGTCGGAGAGCCGCTGGTCGAAGCGGCCAGGGGGCACGCGCTGCTGGAACAATTTGTCGACGTTGCTCGGGTGCATATCGATGCCAATGAAACCGATTGGCGCGAACAGATCGTGCTGCGCGGAGAGGTAGGTCGAAGGGTGCTGAGCTGCGCCTGTACCGCGCTGCCGGGCGATGAGGACCATGCCGCTGGTTACGTTGTTGTCTTCGACGACATCACGGCATTGCTGCAGGCGCAACGCGATGCCGCCTGGGGCGAGGTGGCGCGTCGGCTCGCGCACGAAATCAAGAATCCGCTTACGCCCATTCAGTTATCAGCTGAGCGTATGCGTCACAAATACCTGCACACAATGCCCGCAGAGGAGGCGCAGATTCTCGATCGCGCAACGCACACGATCGTGCAACAGGTGGAGGCGATGAAGGAGATGGTCAACGCATTCAGTGACTATGCGCGTGCACCGGACATGGAACTGAGTCTGTTTGATCTCGACAAACTCGTCCATGAGGTGGTCGACCTGTATCGAGCGCAGGAGAGCAATGTACGGATCGTCCTCACATCGGACCCGACCATGTCAATGGTCGAGGCGGATATGGGCCGCGTGCGGCAGATGCTGCATAACCTTCTTCGCAATGCCGTCGAGGCGCTGGAAAATTCAACAGACGGCCAGATTGATGTGCATGTAAGCGCGGCGGAGGTCGACGGCGTCGATGTCGTACAGATCAAAGTAGAAGACAATGGCCCCGGCTTCCAGGCGGGCGCGGTGAGCCAAGTTTTCGATCCCTATGTCACAACCAAGCCGAAAGGCACGGGCTTGGGCCTGGCGATAGTTAAAAAGCTTGTGGAAGAACACGTCGGCTCGATCAGGGCCAGAAATCGCGATGATGGGGGAGCGATGATCAGCATACGGTTGCCACTCAATGAGGCGGCACGTGAACTGATGATTGCCAAAGCGCCAGGGCGCGCTGAGAAAAGGAGGGAACACGCATGAGAAAACCTCATGTACTGGTGGTCGATGACGAAGCGGATATTCGCACATTGATCAAGGATATTCTTACGGACGAGAGTTACGATGTCACGGCTGCCGCTGATGCGACGGAGGCGCGCCGGGCGCGGGTTGACCACAACTTTGACCTGATTCTCCTCGACATCTGGATGCCAGACACCGACGGCATCACGTTACTCAGGGAATGGTCCGACACTGGCGAACTGAATTGCCCGGTCGTCATCATGTCGGGCCACGGCACCGTTGATACCGCTGTTGAAGCCACCCGGCTCGGCGCGTTCGACTTTGTCGAGAAACCGTTATCTCTCGCCAAGCTGTTGCGCACGGTGGAGGCGGCCCTCGAGTCAGCGGGCAACCAATCAAGGGCCGCGCACTATTTGTTGCCATCATTACTTGCTCCAGTTGGACGCAGTGCACTCATGAAGGGTCTGCGAGAGCGCGTTCAACAATACGCACGTCATGATGGTTCGGTTCTGATAAGCGGCGAACCCGGCACGGGTCGTAGCGCTTTCGCCCGCTACATGCACGGACTCAGTCGTCGCGCCGACGAACCGCTCACGACGTTGACGGCTGCGTCGCTAACGGATGCGAATTGCGAAGAGCAGTTATTTGGCAGTGAGCACGGCGGCGAAGTGACAGCAGGGGCCTTTGAAAGAGCATCGGGCGGCACACTGGTTATCGACGAACTTTCGGATCTCGGGCTCACCGCGCAGAAGGTGCTGTACGGTATCCTCGACAGCGGCAGGTTTACGCGTATCGGGGGCACATCGCCCATCAAGGTTGATGTGCGTCTCGTTGCGACCGTGCGACCGGAGTACGAGGCACGCATTGTAGCCGGCGAACTGCGGCGTGATCTCATCTCGCAGTTGAGCGAACTGTCATTACGCGTTCCGCCATTACGGGATTACGCCGAAGACGTTCCGGAGTTGTTGACGTACTACGTTGACAAGCTGGTCGATTCAGAAGGGTTGACGTTCCGGCGTCTGAGCGTCGCCGCCCAGAACCGGCTGCGCAACTACCCATGGCCGGATAACGTGCGCGAGCTGAAGAATCTCGTGCGTCGCCTCCTCTTGTCAGGCAGCAGCGATGACATTGCGCTGGAAGAAGTGGAGGCAGAAATCTCCGCTGCCGCCCCGCTCGACGAACCGCTCGTCAAGCAGGATTTACTGGCGCTGCCGTTGCGTGAAGCTCGCGAGCAGTTCGAAAGGGCTTACCTGCAGCAACAGCTGGTGCTGTGCGGCGGCAAGGTGGGGCAGCTGGCGAAACGCGTTGGTATGGAGAGGACGCACCTGTACCGGAAGCTCCGGTCACTGGGCGTTGATTTCAAGTCGGTTAGTTCGGACGACTAAGCGCTAACTCATGTTGCGGTACTTCGGGCCGATCGGCTGGGCGCACGCCGCCATCCGGAAGAAAGGCGAGGCCTGGTTCGCCGAAGTCCTCAACGGACAAGCCACGAATCAGATTCAATGCGCGATTCTTCGGGTCAATGCTGGGGCCGTCGGGCCGCAGCTGGATGGTTGAGACAATGTTCCCCTCGATGAATTTCCCTTCATCGTCGAGGGTGGCGGTCAAAATGGGTGCGATGCCCTTGATGCCGGCGACGCTGATGCCGTAGTACGTGGCGAAGTTGCCCAGGCTATAAGCAATCAATCGGCCCTTGTAGCGCTCCATGCCGCGCACCACGTGTGGGCCATGGCCGATCACCAGGTCTGCTCCCGCATCGACCACGCCGCGGGCAAACCAGACGATGTCTCCGCGCGGTTCACCGTAGTACTCCTCTTCAGCAAACGGCACATGCGTGGCGTCCGTGCCTTCCGCGCCGCCATGGAACGAAATGATGACGATGTCATGGGTTGCGGCAAACTCCGCCACGGTGGTGAAGGCGAGCTCATAGTCGAGCAGCATGTTCGAGTTTTTGGTAACCGCGTATGCGAGTACGGCAATCTTCAGGCCATCCAGCTCCATGCTCGCAAAGTCATCCACCCGGCCGGAGTGATGCATGCCGGCCGCCGCAATGGCTTGCATACTGCTGGTGCGACCCTCTTCGCCAAAATCCCGAGCGTGATTGTTCGCGAGGCTGAGCACATCGAATCCAGCATCGCGGTAATGCTGCACATAGCGGGTGGGGGACCGGAACAGGTAACATGCGCTTGGATTGCTGCACTTTTTCGCGGGTTCGCCACCATCCATCAGCACGCCCTCGAGATTACCGAATGCAATATCAGCAGCAGAAAGTATCGGCGTAACGTGGGCGAGGAAGCTGGCGCCATCGTCATCGGGCAGATGGTTCTGTGGAAAATCGGTACCAATCATCATGTCGCCGACTGAGGCGATGGTTATCAGCGTGGGAGTGGCGGGTGGGGGAGTGGCTTCAGCCGTGACCCCCTGCGGGTCTGGAGATACTGCCACAGGGTCAGGGGCTTGCGCAGGGTCAGGCGCACCCACAGGTTCCGGCGGCGTAGCGCAGGCTGCCAGCAACGACAGCGCGAGAAGCAAGCACGTTGTACGGACGCTAATCACTGAGCCGTATTCGAAGAACGTCTATCTTGGCCGCGTGCAGACGGCTGCGCAGCATGTTCAGTTCATCGAGATCGTCGGTCGGCCCAACGTACACACGGTGGTAATTGCGGTCATTGACCTTGACGCGTTGGGTTATCGATTCGATGCCGTGCAGCGCGAGTTCTGCGCGGCGGCGATCGGCATCGGTGCTAGTTGAGAACGAGCCAGCCTGCAGGACGTAGAGGCCAGGTTCGACCACGGCCTGCGGTGCGACATCGGCCTGGGCCTCAGGTGTTTCCTCGGGGGTGACGACTTCGACGTTCGGCAGAATATCGTAGAAAGTGAAACGCTTTTCCTTCTCGGCGTTCGGGCCGGAAGAACTTCCCGCGGTTTCACCGTTGTCATCGAGCGCGCCCTGCATGCTTGCCGGTGTGGGCGCGGCTTCCGTCACCGCAGGGTTCACGCCTGAAGGCCCTCCCGCTGGTTCCTCTCGACGGTCCTTGACGTACACGGCCACAGCGACCGACAGGCCGACAGCGAGGCCAAACAACATGGCAACGACGGGCGATGTTCCCGAGCTGGCGGGCCTGCGCGTTGAGCGGCGCCTCTTTTTCCTCTGCGCCACTACATTTTCTCCGGCGCCGAAACGCCCAGGATGCCAAGGCCATTGGCAATGACGTTGCGAGTTGCACAAATCAGGTAAAGGCGAGCGTCGCGCAGCGCCGCCTCGTCAACGATAAAGGCGTGTGCGTTGTAATAAGTATGAAAATCATTCGCAAGATCGCGCAGGTAATGCACCAGATGCTGCGGTGCACGATTGTTTGCCGCCAGTTCTACAACCTCGGGATATCGACTCAAAGTTGTCATCAAGGCTTTCTCCAGCGGCTCATCGAGGAGGCCAAGCTGTTCGCGCCCGTTGGCGGCGTCAAACCCCAGTGATTTCTCTTCGAGCTGGCGCAAGACACTCGCCACGCGCGCGTGAGCATACTGAATGTAGTACACGGGATTGTCGTTTGACTGCGAGGTCGCGATATCGAGGTCGAAATCGAGATGCTGGTCGTTCGAACGCATCACGTAGTAGAAGCGCGCCGCGTCGTTGCCTACCTCGTTGCGCAGCTGCCGCAGTGTGTCGAACTGGCCCGATCGCGTTGACATCTGCATTCGCTCGCCGCCTCGATAGAGCGTGACGAACTGCACGAGCTTGACCTCAAGATCGTCCGCCTCATAACCCATCGCCTCGAGTCCCGCGCGCACGCGAGTGACATAACCGTGATGGTCTGCGCCGAGGATATCGATCAGGTGATCGTAACCACGTTCGCGTTTGTCAAAATGGTAGGCGATGTCCGAGGCAAAGTAGGTTTTGACGCCGTTTTCACGTACGACGACGCGATCTTTTTCATCGCCGAACTGCGTGGCCGGAAACCAGGTCGCGCCGTCTTTCTTGTACAGCATGCCGCGCTCTTCGAGTACAGCGAGGGCGTCGTCTACGCGCTTAGCCTTCGTCAGGCTTTGCTCGGAGAACCACTCGTCGAAATGTACGCCGAAGTCTTCGAGGTCGTCACGGATTTCGTCACGAATTGATTCGAGCGCCTGCTGCCGCATTTTGTCGAAGCCGTCTTCGCCATGCAGCTCCTTGCAGCGTGCAACGAGGGCGTCGACATAGGCGTCGGCATTCTCGTCTGTGTTGTCCGGCAATCCGTCTGACACAGCGTCGGCCGTCACCGGCTCGATGCCGCTCGTATCGATGGCCGCGGCAATTTCGCGAATATACGCGCCGCGGTAACCGCCCTGCGGAAAGTCAACGTCGACGCCGTTCGCTTCAAGCCAGCGCAGCCAGACGCTGGCGCCGAGAATGTCCATCTGGCGGCCCGCATCGTTGACGTAGTATTCCCGGTGCACGGGATAGCCGACTGCCTCGAGAAGGTTGCCTACCGTGGCGCCGTAGGAAGCACCGCGGCCATGCCCGACATGCAGCGGACCGGTCGGATTAGCCGATACAAATTCGAGGAGTATCCTCGGGTGCTCTTTTGACGCCTGTCGACCGTAGCGCTCACCGGCAGTCAGGATGGCCTCGAGCTCGGCATGAAAGGCGGCGGGGCTCAGATAGAAATTGATGAATCCCGGGCCGGCAATCTCGACCTTGTCCACGTCCGGGCTGTCGCCCAATGCCTCCACAATGGCTGCGGCAATGTCGCGCGGGCTCCTGCGGGCAGGCTTTGCCAGACGCATAGCCACGTTGCTGGCGAAGTCTCCGTGACTGGCATCACGCGTGCGCTCCACGGTGCCTTCGATCGCGAGATCGGCAGCGGCTTCGGAGAGCTCGGGCAGGCGAGACAGGGCGGTTTGTACGAGTTCGGCGACGATGTGTTTCATGGCGCGCATTGAATCAGAACAATTCGATCGGGTCCACGTCGATTGACCACCGAACCTTGCGAGCAGCGGGTTCCTGTTCGAGGACCAGTCGAAGCTCGCGCAGCAAGATGTGCAAACGACGGCGATCGGTGGATTGCAGCAACAGCTGCGCGCGATGTCGGCCGGCCTTGCGTGCCATAGGGGCGTCGACGGGCCCAAGAACCCGCAGTTGGTCTCCGCAATGCCGCTGTAGCGTGCGTTGCGCGACCTCGAGAAGACCGATCGCGTCCTCACGTCGGTGGGCAGCTGAACGAATCAGCGCAAGGCGCGTGTACGGCGGCCAGTGTGTCGCCTTGCGTTCAGCAAGCGCCTCCTCCGCGACTCGTTCGTAACCGCCGCTGATCAGCGTGGACCAAAACGCGTGCTCCGGGAACGCGGTCTGGATCAGAACGTCTCCTGCCCGGCGCTCCCGACCGGCCCGGCCGGCGACCTGCACGATCGACTGCGCCATGCGTTCGCTGCTGCGAAAATCGGTGCCGAAGAGGCCCTGGTCCGCATTGACGATGCCGACCAGCGACAATTTAGGAAAGTGGTGACCCTTGGACAGCATTTGCGTGCCGACAAGAATCTCGGCCTGCCCCTCTTTGGCCTGATCGAGGGCATCGATCATGGAGCCTTTCTTCTGTGTGCTGTCGCTGTCGATCCGCATGATGACGCGCTCGGGAAAGTGCTGGCGCAGCGCATCTTCAAGCCGCTCGGTGCCCTCTCCCAGGGGCTTGACCGGTTCCCCACATTCGCTGCAGGCGGTGCCGAGCGGGCGCGTCAGGCCACAGTGATGGCAACGCAGCTGTCCCTGCCGTGCGTGCACGGTCAGGCGCGAGTCACAGCGATCGCAACCGGCGATATGACCGCAGCTCGAGCAGATTAATGTGGGAGCGAAGCCGCGCCGGTTTAGGAATATCAGCACCTGGCCATCTGTCTGCAGGTGGCTGCGGATTGCATCGATCAACGGCGCGCTTAAGCCGTCGTTGGCCGGCGCGCGCGCCGTATCGATAAGGTGCAGGGATGGCGGTTTGGCACCGCCCGCTCGCCGCGGCAATCGAATGAGCTTGTAAGCGCCGCTGCGACAGTGATGCAGCATTTCGAGCGTCGGTGTAGCGGTGCCGAGGATCACCTGAACACCAAGGTGTTTGGCACGCACGATCGCAAGGTCGCGCGCCGAATAACGCAAACCTTCTTGCTGCTTGAACGAGTGATCGTGTTCCTCGTCGACAATGATCAGGCCCGGCTTTTTCAGCGGTGTGAATATCGCTGAGCGCGTACCGACGACGAGGCGGGCCGCACCCGAGCGGGCAGCCCGCCAGGCGGCAAGCCGCTCAATGTCAGTGAGGCCCGAGTGCAGCAATGCCGGCTCGATGCCAAGTCGCTTGCGCAATCGCGAGACGAGCTGTGGCGTCAGCCCGATTTCGGGGACAAGCACGAGCACCTGTTTGCCCTGTTCGATAATGTCCTGCATGCGCTGCAGGTAGACCTCGGTCTTGCCGCTGCCGGTGACGCCCTCCAGCAGGTAGGCGCCAACGTCGAGGTTGCTCCGCAATATTTCGAGCGCCTGGCGCTGGTCACCGTTAAGCTGCGGTCCGGGCGTTGCCGCAGGCGCGAGAGTCTCGTCGAATTCCCCGCAGCGGGCCTCGAAACGCTCGATCAGGCCCTTTGCGAACAGCGAGCTGGCCACGCGGCGCCAGTTTGGCAGCAGTTCGGTCAGCTGGTCTGCTTCAAGGCCGTCACCGCCGGCATCGCACAGGGTTTCGAGCAGTTCGGCCTGCCTCGGAGCCCGCCTGGCGAGGGCTTCAATATCAGCTGTGCGACCGAGGTCCGTCACCGCAATCATCTGGACAACCGGGTGCAGGGCCTTGCCTTGCCGCAGGATGGCGGGCATGGCGGCGGCGACGACCTCGCCGACAGGGTGGTGATAATAGTTGCTCGTAAATCGAACCAGAGCCAGATCGTCCTTGCCAAACAGAGGCTCGTCGTCCAGCACTTCGATACAGTGCCGAATCTTCTCGCGCGGCAGTTCCGAACCGTCTGCGTGGCCGACCACGAGGCCTACCTGACGGCGTGGCCCGAACTGCACGAGTACCCGGGATCCCGGTACGGGTATCGGCTCGCCCTTCGGGGGCAGGTAATCGAACTCACGCGACAGCGGTACGTTAACCGCGACCTTGAGTACCGGGTGCTGCTTGTCTGAGATAGTGCTCACCGAATTAACATAATGCGCCCGATTTCTCCTGCGACGGGTGTCAACGAAGCCATTGTTCAGGCGTTAGAACAGGACAGACAACTTAGATGACCTTGTGATGGAGTCAAGGGATATGAACACCGAAACCGCAACATATGCGGTATCGTGGGTCAGCGAGCAATCGACAGGGACGCGAGCACTGCAACAAGAACAGCAACTCAACCGGTTTCTGGCCGAGGTAGAACGACGCGCCCTGCGTATCGCCGAAATCGGCGTGCGCGACCGGGACGATGCGCTGGATCTTGTGCAGGACGCGATGATCAAGCTGGCCCGCAAGTATGGCGATCGTTCGAGCGCCGAGTGGGCGCCCCTGTTTTACCGGATTCTGCAAAACGGCGTTCGTGACTGGCACCGCCGCCAGGCCGTGCGCAACCGCGTAATGGTGTGGTTTGGACGTGGCGCCAGCGGCGATGACGAATACGATATTGTTGCCGCTGCACCCGACCCTAGCGGTCGATCACCGGATGAAGAGCTACAAAACAGCGAGGCGATGGTCAGCCTCGAAGCCGCGGTACACGCGTTGCCTGCGCGTCAGCGCGAGGCGTTCATGCTGCGTACGTTTGAAGGTTTGAATGTGGCCGGGACGGCGACCGCCATGGGCTGTTCCCAGGGCAGCGTCAAGACGCACTACTCCCGTGCGATACACTCGCTCAGGGAGACGTTGGGAGAACACGGACCTCAAGGGTCTGAGGATGGATGAGATGAAGAAGTCTGACGAACAGATAGCGCGGGAGGCGAAAGCGCTCTTTGACGCATCGGTCGACGAACTCGATGCGGCAACCTTGTCGACCCTGAACCAGGGCCGCCATCGCGCACTCGAAGCGGCGCAGTCGCCACGCGGCGAACTGCTGCGCTGGGTGCCGGCCGCCGGTATCGCAGCTGCGGTACTGGTTGGTGTAATGGTATCGCTGCCGGGCTCGGGGACTATCGAGGTTATGCCATCGACCGTTGCGGACATGGAGCTCCTGTTGGGCGAAGACAGCCTCGATATGTTCGAGGAGCTTGAGTTCTACAGCGTGCTCGATGTGATGGACCAAGGTGACGATGTCAGCTGAGCGGGCAATCGCACTGGTCGCTTGCGGGTTGTGCCTCGGCACTACCGCACTCGCTGAGGAGGAACCGGCCCCTGATGCCGACTTCCTGGAGTACCTCGGCATGTGGCAGGAGTCAGATGAGGACTGGCTGCTGCTTGAAGAGATACAAATGACGGATCTGGATGAGCGGAGCGATCCCGTGCCGGAAGGTGAAGAATCGACGGAGATAAATGATGAAAGCTAAATGGATCGCCGCAATGATCTGCCTGCTGATGTTCAGTACCGCTGCTGTCGCCGACAATCACGGCGTCAGCTGGGAATCGCTGAGCGAGGGACAACGCGAGGTTCTGGGCCAGTTTGCGGACACCTGGGACCGCTTCCCCGAGGAGCGTCAGGCAAGGCTGGCGCGCGGTGCCGCGCGCTGGGCGGATATGACGGACGAGCAGCGCCAGCAGGCCCAGGGCCGCTTCCGGGCCTGGCGCGAACTCGATGACAGCCGGCGCGATGCCATTCGAGAACGTGCTGAGGCCTTTCGCGACCTCTCACCCGAGGAGCAGCAGCGCATTCGTAAAAACTTCCACCGCTACCGGCAGATGAATCAGGATCGCCGCCAGCAACTCCGCGACCGCTACCGGCGCATGACACCCGAGCAGCGGCAGCACCTGCGCGATCGCCTCCACCAACGGCCTCCACCGCGTTCGCGAGACGGCCGCTAGGTTGTGGAAAGTCCTTATGAAAAGGCCCCCATCCGGGGGCCTTTACTCTTTGTGCCCACGGAGGCGCTCCGATACACTTCCGCAGTCCATTTGGAGGGGTTCTTATGAGAATCGGAGTACCAAAAGAAATCTACGACGGTGAGCGCCGTGTTGCGACAACGCCGGACGTAGTTACCCAATTAAAAAAGCTTGGCTTTGACGTCGCTGTCGAGTCCGGGGCTGGCGAAAAAGCCAGCTTTTCAGACGACGCATACCGGGAAGCCGGGTGTGAAATTATCGACTCTGCCAGTGATCTCTGGTCGAAGTCTGATCTCGTCCTGAAAGTCCGGGCCCCCGAGAGTGACGAAGCCGCAAGACTGCGTGCCGATCAGACCCTGATCAGCTTCCTCTGGCCCGCCCAGAACACCGAGCTGCTGAAGCAGCTGACGGATACCGGCGCCACGGTCATGGCCATGGATAGTGTGCCCCGCATTTCGCGCGCACAGAAAGTCGATGCGCTCAGTTCGATGGGGAACATCGCCGGTTATCGTGCGGTTGTTGAAGCGGCCCAGCACTTTGGACGTTTCTTCACCGGCCAGATTACGGCTGCCGGCAAAGTTCCGCCGGCCAAAGTGCTCGTCATCGGCGCTGGCGTTGCCGGCCTGGCAGCCATCGGCGCCGCCAAAAGCATGGGAGCGATCGTTCGCTCTTTCGATACCCGCCCCGAGGTCAAGGAGCAGGTAGAGAGCATGGACGCCGAATTCCTGATGCTCGATTTTGAGGATGACGAGGACGGTGCTGGTGAAGGCGGCTACGCCAAAGTGATGAGCGAGGCGTTCATCAAGGCCGAAATGGAGCTGTTCGCCGAGCAGGCCAAAGATGTCGACATCATCATCACCACAGCGTTGATCCCAGGCCGGCCGGCACCGAAGCTGATTACTGCGGAGACGGCGCGCTCGATGAAAGACGGCAGCGTGATCGTCGACCTTGCCGCTGAGCAGGGCGGGAACTGCGAGTTGACCGTGCCCGGCGAAGTAGCACACGTCGATGGCGTGACGATCATCGGCTACACCGATCTGCCAAGCCGGCTCGCGGCCCAGTCAAGCCAGCTATACGGAACCAACCTGCGGCACCTGCTGACCGACCTGACGCCTGAGAAGGACGGCAACATCGTCGTCGACATGGAAGATGAGGTTATTCGTGGCACGACCGTCTGCAAAGACGGGGAGACGACCTGGCCACCACCCGCACCGAAGCTGTCGGCGGCACCGCCGAAGGCTGAGCCTGCTCCGGCACCGGCGCCCGTCAAGGAAGAGGAACCACGTTCCTTCGTGGGGCCGGCTATCGGCATGGCCCTCGCTGGCGTCGCATTGCTCGGACTCGGTGCAGTCGCACCGGCTTCATTCATGGCGCACTTCACGGTCTTTGTACTGGCATGCTTCGTTGGTTACATGGTGATCTGGAATGTTTCGGCCGCTCTGCATACGCCGCTTATGAGCGTTACGAACGCCATCTCGAGCATCATTGTGATTGGCGCGTTAATGCAGATCAGTTCGACCAACAGTCTGACTATGTGGGTTGCTGCGGTAACCGTTGGAATAACCAGTATCAACATTGCGGGCGGATTTGCGGTAACGCGACGCATGCTCGAAATGTTCAGGAAGTGAGGTCGACATGATTAACGCTGGAATCGTAACCGTGTCGTACATTATCGCGACCATTCTGTTTATCCTGGCCCTTGGCGGTCTTTCCAACCAGGAGACCGCACGTCGCGGCAACTGGTACGGCATCATCGGTATGGCGATCGCATTGATCGCGACAATACTCGGCGTCGTCACCGCGCAATACATCGTTCTACTCGTGGCGTTGCTTATCGGCGGCAGCATCGGCCTGTTTGCGGCCTCGCGTGTGCAAATGACGCAGATGCCGGAGCTCGTGGCCATCCTGCACAGCCTCGTCGGCGTGGCAGCTGTTGCCGTCGGCTATGTGAATTTCATGGACCCGACCGAACACCTCACGGGTGTAGAGCTGACCATTCACGATATCGAAACCTATCTCGGCATCCTGATCGGCGCAGTGACGTTCTCGGGTTCCGTGATCGCGTTTGGCAAGCTGTCGGGCCGTATCAGCGGTAATCCGCTGGCATTACCGGCACGACACTGGTTGAACCTGGGTCTGCTGATCGGCGCGATCTGGTTTGGCCGCGAGTTCGTGTTGCAATCGGCGGCGGGCGGCGGCATGGAGCCGCTGATCATCATGACCGTCATTGCCTTGCTCTTCGGTATCCACATGGTGATGGCGATTGGCGGTGCGGACATGCCGGTCGTTGTTTCAATGCTCAACAGTTATTCGGGGTGGGCGGCCTCTGCGACAGGCTTCATGCTCGGCAACGATCTGCTGATCGTGACGGGTGCGCTCGTGGGTTCAAGTGGCGCCATCCTGAGCTACATCATGTGTCGCGCGATGAATCGGAAGTTCCTCGCGGTGATAGCCGGTGGCTTCGGCACAGGCGGCGGCGCTCCGGCCGCTTCTGGTGGCGAGGATCAGGGTGAAGTCGATCCGATCGAGCCGCTCGAGACAGCAGAGCTGTTCCTGAACGCCAAGGAAGTCATGATCATTCCTGGCTACGGCATGGCCGTCGCCCAGGCACAACACACAGTATTCGAAATCACTAAGACCCTGCGCGAGAAAGGCGTTAACGTGCGTTTCGGCATCCACCCGGTTGCGGGTCGCATGCCCGGACACATGAACGTGCTGCTCGCTGAGGCGAAAGTGCCTTACGACATCGTCTTCGAGATGGACGAGATCAACGATGACTTCCCCGACGTCGACGTGTCTGTCGTCATTGGCGCGAATGACATCGTGAACCCGTCTGCACTGACGGATCCGGACAGCCCGATAGCGGGCATGCCGGTTCTGGAATGCTGGAAAGGCAAGGTTTCGATCGTGCTGAAACGCAGTATGGCGACGGGCTATGCGGGTGTGCAGAATCCGCTGTTCTTCGAAGACAACACACGTATGTTGTTCGGCGATGCCAAGGCGACGCTCGATGAGGTTTTAAAGAACCTCTAATTGCTGTAATAATGCGGGCATAAGCTCAGGAGACGCTTATGCTCGCAGGACTCGCACGCGACATCTCGCAACAGGTTCTTCGAACCGATGTTGCAGGTATGCCCCTGGAATGGATTGACTATCGTGAAGCGGTACGTCTCTACCACTCGGAGCAGGTTGCGTACGACTGCGGCACACGACTTTACTCGGTCTTTGGGGGCTACAGCTCGATTGATGGCACCCGCAGCCGGATCGACGTCAACTCCATTATCGCCACGCACGGCACGAGCAAGAGCCTGTCTCGCAATCGCGATAAATACACTCCGCCGCTGAACAACCGCACCCTCTTCAAGCGCGACGCCAACCTCTGTCTTTACTGCGGCATGCGCTATATGACGCGCGACCTGACGCGGGATCACATCACGCCGGTTTCGCAGGGTGGCCTCGACACCTGGACCAATGTTGCCACGGCCTGCCGGCGTTGCAATAACTTCAAGGGTGGCCGCACGCCGGAGCAGTCGGCGATGGAGCTGATCGCCGTACCGTTCACGCCGAACTACGCCGAGTACATTTATCTCAAGGGTCGACGCGTGCTTACCGATCAGATGCAATACCTGCTCGCGCACATCCCGCGCTCCAGCCCGCTGCATGCCCGCCTGAGCGGACATCTTGCGAATGGTGAAGAGATCGTGGAAGTCCATTTTCATGATTAGGGCCCAGTGCAGTACCTGATCGACGCTAGCGTCTATGTTTTTCGGGCCTATTACTCCATGCCCGAAGACATGGTCGACGAGGCCGGTAACCCCATAAACGCGCTCTACGGCTTTGCGCGCTTCATCGGTGATTTCATGGAGCAGGTCACGCCGGAGTACGTGGCTGTTCTGTTCGATGAAAGCCTGTCGAAGTCATTTCGCACGGAGATCTACCCCGAGTACAAGGCAAACCGGGACCCGGCACCGCCCGAACTCAAACGTCAGTTTGGCCAGTGCCGCCGCTTCGTTCGTGCCATGGGTCTGCTGGAACACGCAAGCCCGCGCTACGAGGCGGACGACCTGATCGGTACGCTTGTCGAGCATGGCCGACGCCAGGGCCGACCGTCGACCATAGTCAGCCGCGACAAAGATCTCACGCAACTCCTGACCAAGGAGGACGTGTTCTGGGATTTCGCGGGAAAAGGGAAATTGGGTTATGAACAGATCCCCGGCTCATTCGGCGTCTGGCCCGAACAGATCGCAGACTTCCTGGCGCTTGCCGGTGATGCCGTCGATAACATCAAGGGTGTCCCCGGTGTCGGTAAAAAGACAGCGGAGGGATTGCTCAGGCATTTCGGCAGTCTCGAAGATATCTATAACAATCTCGATCGAATTCACGAAGTGAATATTCGCGGTGCCAAGACCCTGGCAACGAAGCTGGAAACGCATCGCGACGACGCCATGTTGGCGCGCAGGCTTACGGGCATCGCCTGCGATGCCCCCATCGAAGATGCGGAAACCGCAATGCAACCTTCCGCGCCGAAGCTCGGTGAAATCAACGCATTGTTTGATGAAGCTGGCATTGGTATGGCGCTGAGACGCCAGGCCGAGCGTGTTTCGGATATCTACCGTCACTGAGACACATCGTGCCTGACTGGGCTGCAATCACGGCCGAACTCGGCCTCAGTAACGAGACACCCTATCCCGTTAGCGGCGGCGACATCAGTGCTGCCTGGCGTGTCGGCAACCTGTTCCTGAAGACAGGTCCTGCGTCCTCGCGCGACATGTTCAGCGCGGAAGCGGCCGGACTGAGCGAACTCGCGGCGCCGGCTGCGATACGGATACCGCAGGTGGTTGCCTGTGGAGTACATGGTGACACGGCATTCCTGGCAACCGAATGGCTGGAACTGGGACGGCCGACCCGTGACACACAAGCGAAGCTCGGTGAGCAACTTGCCCTCTTGCACGAAACAACCCGGGACCGGTTCGGTTGGCACCGCGACAATACGATCGGGTTGACGCTACAACGCAATGACCGGTCGGATGACTGGGTCGACTTCTTTCGCGAGCGCCGTCTTGGATTCCAGCTGCGGCTTGCTGCCGAGAATGGTTTTTCCGGTTCGCTGCAGGAACGGGGTACGCTCTTGCTTAAACGGCTGCCGATATTCTTCGAGAACCATGGGCCCCGCCCCGCATTACTGCATGGCGACCTTTGGGGCGGTAACTGGGGAAGTTGCGACGGTGCCCCTGTGATCTTCGATCCGGCTGTCTACTATGGTGATCCGGAAACCGACCTCGCCATGACGAGATTGTTCGGCGGGTTCGGGCCGGCGTTCTATGATGCCTACGCGGCGCATACACCACCGGCTTCGGGATCCCACGCTCGCAGTCACCTGTATCAGCTGTATCATGTGCTCAACCATTTAAACCTGTTCGGGAGCGCTTACCTGGGCCGGGCACAGGAGCTGATCAACAAGCTTTTGTAGGATCACGGCAGTGAATACCCGTTCGAACGTCTGCAGCGTCGCGGCACGAGAAATCTCGGCGGTGTTGTTCGATGATGGGGTCCGTGCCGGCGATTTTCGCGGCGTATTCTGGGCTGAGTTCCCGGAGCGTTAGCCGGGGAAGTCGGCGGTGTCGCCAGACTCATCGACTTCATAGGACTCGCCAAGGAAGTCTTCTTCGAACACAAACAGCGTGGTGCCTTCGGGTGCCTTGATCGCCACGTAGGCACCTTCGTAACCCGGATATTTCTCGTAATCAAAACCACCCTGCTCCATTAAGCCCATCAGGCCGTGGCGATCGGGGTTGCGGAAGCATAGCGACGGCGCTTTCAGCGCGATGCTTTCAGACAGGCCGAGAGCCACGCCTGTGGCGTCGAAGCGCATGTGCATGGTTGGCTCTTCCCGTACCTCCAGTACCGTCGGCGCCACGGGGGCCCAGAACTGCGCGGCGCGAACCGTATCGCGCACCGGCAGGGACAACTCGAACCAACTGCCACAGGCGGAGTCATTTTCGGCGTCTTCAGTCATATTGAAGGTGCGCGCCTCTACCATCATGACGGCGTGGCCGTCACGATCGGTAAAGCCGAGTTCGTTAAACGCATCCTCATGGAGCTGCAGGAAGTCGAAGTCGTACCCGTGATCGGCCATGGAACGCGCGTGGGTCGCAAGATCCTGCTGCACAAAGGTAACGGCGGGTGATTTGACCTCTCTGTCATGCAGGCCGATGTTCAATTCACCGTCACTGACAACGGCGTACTTGTGCGTGAAGACATCGGAGCATTCGAGCTCAGTGAACCCGAGAGTTTTGTAGAAATGCAGCGACTCGAGGATACTCGGTGTTTCGATCGCGAACTCCAGAAAGCGACCGATGGTGCTCATTTTGATGCGCCCATTGCGACTGCGCGCTGACGGCTGGCCAGGTTTTCCTCGGCGTTTGTCCATCCTGACGCATGCTGCTCGAGCAGCCCGCTCAGGAAATCGACATGGTCATCCCGCGCATTGAGTGCCGGAATGTACTGCAGCGACTTGCCGCCGGCCTCTTCGAAAAACTCTGCGTTCTGCATCCCGATTTCTTCCAGCGTCTCAAGGCAATCGGTTGAGAAGCCCGGACACGCCACGTCGAGCCGCCCGATACCCTTATGCCCCAATTCGCGCACCGTTTCATCGGTGTACGGGCGCAGCCATTCTTCACGGCCAACGCGCGACTGGAAAGACAGCGTCCACTCGTCGTCGCCGAGCCCCAGCGCCTCTGCGACGAGACGCCCTGTTTTCTGGCACTGACAGTGATACGGGTCGCCACCCATGAGCGTGTACTGCGGCACGCCATGAAATGAGAACAGCAGGTGTTCGCCTTTGCCGTTCTGTTGCCAGTGTTCCTTTATGCTTGCAGCGAGCGCAGCGATATAGCCTGACGCGTCGTGGTACTGATTGATGAAACGCATTTCCGGAATCCAGCGCATCGAACGCAGCTTGCTGGTCACCGCATCAAAAACAGAAGCGGTCGTCGTGCCCGAGTACTGCGGGTACAGCGGCAGGACGAGCAGACGACGTGCGCCCGCTGCCTGGAGCGCGTCAATGGCGGATCCGATCGATGGGTCACCATAGGTCATGGCCAGCTGTACGCGGTACGTACCCGGCGACCGGGTCTCAAGTTGCTCGCGGACGCGTTCTGTAAGTTGCTTTGAAAAAAGCATCAGCGGCGACCCTTCTTCGGTCCAGACCTGGCGGTAGGCCTCGGCGGACCTCGATGGCCGTATCCGCAGGATGATGCCGTTCAGTATTAGCCACCACAGGAGGCGCGGATACTCGACGACCCGCGGGTCGGACAGGAACGGCTTGAGAAAACGCCTGACGGCTCCCGTTGTCGGGGCTTCCGGGGTTCCGAGGTTGACGAGAAGGATCCCTGTACAGTCGGATGATCCGTGTTCGAATTTGGGTGTGGGCTGGTATTTTGGCATTTTTCCGGCGGGCTGTTATATCGGGGTCAACAGTACTGCAAAGGCCCGCCTCGTTCCAGACAAGCCGCTATAATTGCTTGTCTTAATTGTAGTTATGCGTGAATCGTTATGGATGAACTACCCGGCTCGCCGCAGGAAACCAATGTGCGCTTGAACCTGGTGCGGGATATCGCAGTATTCCAGGCCAAGCTTATCGTCGACGGCTTACGGGATCTGATGCTTGTTCCCGCATCGCTGATTGCCGGCATCATGAGCCTCGCCTCCGGTTCTGATGGCAAGCCGGGCACGCAATTTTATCGACTGCTGGGTATAGGCAAGCAGAGCGAGCGGTGGATCAACCTGTTTGGCGCATTGCGTAACGCGACGGCCGACTTCGAACACACGCTGCCGTTTCCGGATGCCGATCTGGACGATATTGTCGGCAAGATCGAGGACTTTGTGGTCGACGAGCAAAAGCGGGGCGGTATTACGGCGCAGGCCAGGGAGCGTCTGGAGAAAGCACTCGACACTCTGAAGAAGAGAAGAAACGGCGGCTAATGCCGCACTGACTAGGCCGCTTCGATAATCGCCGCGACACCCATCCCGCCGGCGGTGCAAATGGAAATCAGGCCGCGCCCCGAGCCCTTTTCGCTGAGCATCTTGGCGAGCCCGCCAACAATGCGCGCGCCTGTTGCGGCAAAGGGGTGCCCCATCGCGATGCTGCCGCCTTTCACGTTCAGACGAGACAGGTCGATTGGTCCCATCGCTTGGTTACGGCCGAGCCGGTCGCGGCAGAACTGTTCGGACTGCCAGGCCTTGAGTGTGGCAATTGTCTGCGCCGCGAAAGCCTCATGGATTTCATAGAAATCGAAGTCCTGCAAACGCAGGTTGGCTTGTTTCAACATGTCTGACACCGCATATGCCGGTGCCATGAGCAGACCCTCGTCGCTGACGAAATCCACAGCCGCCGCTTTGACGAAGGTGAGGTAGCCGAGGATGGGCAGGTTCTTCTTGAGCGCCCAGTCTTCGGATGCGAATAACACCGCGGCGGCACCGTCAGTTAACGGGGTGCTGTTGCCCGCTGTCATCGTGCCTTCCTCACTGCGGTCGAACGAGGGCTTTAGCGACGACAGCTTTTCGAACGTGGTGTCGCGACGAATGTTGTTGTCTTCCTCGACGTCTTCGAACGGGATGACGAGATCGTCGTAGAAACCTTCATCGTAGGCGGCGGCCGCTTTCATGTGACTGGCCAGAGCGAGCTGGTCCTGGTGCTCACGCTGCACGTCCCATTCTTTGGCGGTGAGCTCGCAGCTCTCACCCATTGATAAACCCGTGCGCGGTTCCTTGACGCCGGGAAATGCCGGTTTCAGGAAGCTCGGGCGAAAACGAAATACCGGCTTGATACGCTCAATAGTAGAGCGCGCTGCATGCATGTCGAGCAGCATGCGACGGTAAGGGTCGGAGAACACGATAGGCGCATCGCTGACCGTGTCGGTACCGCCGGCAATGCCGGACTCAATCTGGCCGAGCGCAATCTTGTTGGCAACCATGATGGCTGCCTCAAGACTGGTTCCACAGGCGCGCTGCATGTCCACCGCCGGTGTGCGAATCGACAAACTGGACTCGATAACGCTCTCGCGTGCGAGGTTCCAGTCACGGGAATGTTTAATAACCGCACCCAGGGCGACCTCGCCGAGGGTCTGTCCTCTGAGGTCGAACTTATTGACGAGGCCATTTAACGCAGCGGTCATCAGGTCCTGGTTTGAGCAGTGCCGATACGCTGAATGCGACCGGCAAAATGGAATGCGCGATCCACCAACAACGGCAACCCGAATTGCCCGACCGTCATGCAACATACCTGAATCTCCATTCCATCCGGTTACTGTCTATGCGTCGCAACTTTACACCATTCAAAGACTTAACCGTAGGTTAAGATACAGCGATGCCAGTGCTTTCCGAACTCTGGCGGCCCCAGGCAAGATCGATTTTACGCCTTGGTGGACCGCTAATCGTCAACTATCTTGCCGTGGCTGGAATGGGTCTGGCAGACACCCTGATGTCTGGCAGGCTGGGAGCGTCGTCACTGGCTGCCGTCGCCGTCGGGCACAGTGTCTGGATGCTCAATTTCACGGCATGTTTGGGCATCCTCATGGCGATCTCGCCAATCATCGCGCGGCTTTATGGCGCAGGGCAGTCGCAGAAGATTGGCCGTTACACGCGACACGGAATGTATCTTGGAATAGTGCTGGGTGTTGTCGTGCTGCTGGTCGGTCGGGCATTGATGCAGACCATACTCGACGTCATGAGTATCGATTCAGGGTTTCGGGACCTGACGCTCGATTACACGCGCGCTGTACTGCTCGGCGCCCCGGGGATTTTTGTTTTTCTTGCGTTGCGCTTTACCACTGAAGGCGTGGGCTTTACGCGGCCTATCATGTTCACGTCGGTGTTCTCGTTAATCTGTAACGTGGGCCTGAACTATGTGCTCATGTTCGGGCATTTCGGTGCGCCTGCGCTGGGTGCCGAAGGTTGCGGCTATGCGAGCGCCATTACAATGTGGATAGTCGCCATAGCGCTGGGTCTTTACATGTCGCTGAGTCCGCGCCTGCGGGGGCTCAAGATCTTCTCGCGCATCGGTCAGTTTCGACCGGCGCTGTTCCGCGAGATCATCATTCTTGGTGTGCCGATATCGATAACGATCACAGCTGAAGTCGGATTGTTCTCCGCCATCTCGATACTTGTCGGTACGCGCGGCGCCGAGATCACGGCGGCACATCAGATCGCGCTCAGCTACGCGTCGTCAATGTTCATGGTCCCACTCGCGCTGAGCTCGGCGACCACCGTTCAGGTTGGCCACATGCTGGGTGCGGGAAATCCAAAGCAGGCCCGGATAGCCGGCATAACAGGCATCAGTATGTGCGCAGCTTTCATGGCGGTGTCCGCGCTCGTGCTGCTGGTTTTCCGCGACGTGATCGTGACGCTGTATACGGATGACCCTGTGGTTACCGGCATTGCACTGAGTCTGATGCTGGTTGCCGCAATCTTCCAGATCGCAGACGGCATTCAGATCGGAGCGGCGGCGGCGCTGCGCGCCTATAAGGACACGGCGTTTCCCATGGCGATCAACATCTTCTCTTACTGGGTGGTGGCGTTTCCGCTTGGCTACCTGGCTGCGATTACCTACCGGCTGCCCGCCAACCAGATTTGGGTGGCGTTTATCGCCGGTCTGGGTTTGGCGGCGATATTCCTGACCTGGCGATTCAATCGCCTGTCGCGAGTCTAACCCTGTCCGAAATCCGGGCTGTCGCTGGCAAGGTACGCGTCTTCCTCGCTCGTGTTCTCGCGGCCCAGCAGCTTGTTGCGGTGCGGGAAGCGGCCGAACTGGTCGATGATGTCCTTATGCAGTTCAGCGAATTGCGCCACGGTCAGGAAGGTCTCCTTGTAAGTCGGTGACACCGATTCGGCGAGGCGGTTGTATAGCTCGACGGCCTTGGCCTGGACCTTGACGGACTCGGCGTGTTGCAACGGCATATAAAAGAACACGCGCTGGATTGGGGTCAGGCTCTTGTCCTTTTTCTCCATCGCGCCCTCGACGCACAGTTTGAGCGCCAGCTTGTCCTTGGAAAACGCCTCGGCTGTGTTGCGATAGATGTTGCGACGAAACTGGTCGATGAGAATGATCAGCGCGAGACGTCCGTGCGCCTCGGCAGCCCAGTGGTCGAGCTTGCCCTCACAGGCGCGCTCGACATCACTCGAGAATTCCTCTTCGATTTCACGGTCGAACACCGGATCTTCGCCAAACCAGGCGTCCATACGCCGGTCAATCTGTGGCGCCGACAGCTCCTGCTCCTTGAACCAGAAGGAGAGGATGGCCTCGATACGGCGCTGGTCTTCGTCGGTGATCGTGGCGCCCATGCTTTCGCTTAATTGTTTTACAGACATTGTCGGGTTCTCAGCTGTCGCCTGGCGGGTCAAAGTGCGAACCAAGTCACAGTTCGGACGGATTTGGCCACGCGGGCCTTAGGTTGTCAGTAGACTTTAGCAGATGATGAATCGCCTCACTCGAATGCTGTGCACGGGTAGCGTCGCCCTGACGATCCTGACCGCCTGCGGAGAACCACCCTCGGCGCCTGAGGAGGAGCTGCGCGCCTGGGTTGCTGCGGGTGTTGAGGCGGCAGAGAAGAAGGAACGCCGTGGTCTGGTCGGCATGATCTCCGAGTCGTATGCAGATAGCCGAGGGAATGAGCGCAGTGATATAGAAAACCTGTTACGCATCTATTTCCTCCGGCAGAACAACATTACGCTGCTGCCGAACATCGACGAGGTTGTGGTGTACGGCGATACCGCGGCGACGATTGTCATGACGGTCGGCATGGCTGGCACGAATGACGGGGTGTTGGGTTTCAGTGCAGATGCGTACCGATTTGAGCTGGAACTCGAAAAGGATGGCGAGTGGCAGCTGATTGCCGCGCGCTGGGGAGAAGTGGGTGATGAAATCAAGTAGACGATTGGCGATCATGGGACTCGTGCTGGCGCTTGCTGGCTGCGCGTCGCTTCCCGAGAACCTCATTAGCGAGCCGAAGGTCCAGTTGCGCGACGTGCAGGTGATCGGCCTGGGCTTTAACAACCAGACATTTCTACTGTCCTTCGATATCCACAACCCGAATCCGTTTCCACTGCCGGTGAATCACGTCAGCTACGGTCTGCGGCTCGACGGTCAGCGCTTCGCAAGCGGCAAGACCGCAAGCGACATATCTGTGCCGGCCAGCGGTGACGCCCGGTTCGCGATCAGCGTGGAGCTCGACCTGCTGACGACCGCACCGCAGCTGCTTTCCGTCGTGCGCGACGGTTCCCGACGCGAAGTTTCATACCAGCTCGACGGGCAGTTCGGCATCGACATTCCGCTGACACCGGCTGTCGCCTATCGTACGCAGGGCACGATTGGGCTGCACTAAAACCGCGTTTGGTTGCGAAAGCAACAGATGCGAGACGCCGGCTCCTAACCTATACTGAGGGGTTCACGGCGTTCTGCGCCAACTCAATGCACTACAACCTCGGTCGAGGACCGCCAGCGAGCGATTCTCGTGGCACGCATGGCGGAAAACACAAATAAAAACCTGTTGGATCCGGAGCTACACCGCGACAGTTGCGGCTTTGGATTGATTGCGAATCTCGATGACCTGCCCAGCCACTGGGTCATCGATACCGCGATCGAGGCTCTGGCGCGTCTGACGCACCGCGGTGCTGTGGCCGCCGACGGCAAGACCGGTGATGGTTGCGGCCTGCTCATCAAGTTTCCCGAGTCTTTCCTGCGCGCTATCGGCGAAGAGCTGGGTTTAAGGCTGAACAAGCGTTTCGCGACAGGAACCGTGTTCCTCAGCCAGGATAAGGCGTCGTCTGACAAGGCTCGCGCTGCTATCGACGCCGCACTTGGTGATTTTGGCCTGGAACCGGCTGGCTGGCGTGAAGTGCCGGTCGAGCCATCCGCATGTGGCGCCCAGGCCCTTGAGACCTTGCCACGTATTGAACAAGTCTTCGTCAATGCGCCGGACAGCATGGCAAGAGGCTCGTTCAATCGCCGTCTGTTCCAGGCTCGCCGCCGCGCCGAGAATCGGATCAACGACACCGACACCTACATTGCGAGCTTGTCGTCGGTCACGATCAGCTACAAGGGCATGATCATGCCGGCGGCCCTGCCGGAGTTTTACCCGGACCTCAGGGATCCGCGCATGGAGTCGTCGGTGTGTGTTTTTCACCAACGATTCTCGACCAATACGTTGCCCGAGTGGCGCCTGGCACAGCCATTCCGCTTCCTGGCGCATAACGGCGAGATCAACACGATCCAGGGGAATCGCAATTGGGCGATTGCGCGGTCGAAGAACTTCATTTCCGAAAAACTCGATGACCTCAGCGACCTCGATCCAATTATTTCGCTGACCGGCTCCGACTCGTCAAGCCTCGACAACATGCTTGAGGTCATGCGCGCTGGCGGGATGGACGTTATCCAGGCTATGCGCATCCTGATGCCACCGGCCTGGCAGACGGTCGACAATATCGATCCGGATGTGCGGGCCTTCTATGAGTTCTACGATTGTCAGCAGGAGCCGTGGGATGGACCGGCGGGCATTGTGTTGACCGATGGGCGCTATGCGGCCTGCTGCCTGGATCGTAACGGGCTGCGCCCCGCGCGCTACGTCATCACCAAAGATCGACACCTTACCGTCGCGTCGGAGGTGGGCGTCTACAACTACGATGAAAAAGACGTCGTTAGCAAAGGGCGTCTGGGTCCCGGCGAGATGCTCGCGGTCGACCTCGTTAATGGCGAACTGCTGGATACCGACGATATCCACGACATTCTCAAGACGCGCGCGCCCTACAAGAAGTGGCTCAAGAAAGGCGTTCGCTATCTCGACTCCCTGCTTATCGATACACGTATAACCGCCGAGCCCTTCGACGCGGAAACGCTGGCGACCTACCAGAAGATGTTCAATCTCTCGCGTGAAGAGATTATCGAAGTCATCGCCGTGCTGGCGAAGGCCGAAATGGAAGCAGTCGGGTCGATGGGTGACGACACGCCCATGGCCGTGTTGTCACAAAAGATCCGTTCGCCGTTCGACTACTTTCGTCAGCAGTTCGCGCAGGTTACAAATCCACCGATCGATCCGCTTCGCGAGCGCATCGTTATGTCGCTGCAGACTAATGTAGGCGGCGAATCGAACCTCTTCGATATCGGGCCGGCGCACGCCGAACAGGTCATCATTAATTCGCCCGTGTTGTCGCAGGCGAAGTTACGCCAGCTGCTTGGTCCCGGCATGTTTGAAGACAGCCATGTCTTCATCGACCTGAACGTCGATGAAAACCTGAGCCTGACCGAGGCGCTGGACAAGGTTTGTGCGGAGGCCGAGCAGGGAGTGCGCGACGGCAACCTGATCGTCATGCTCAGCGACCGTTACCTCGTGAAAGGCAAGCTGCCCGTCCATGCGCTGCTCGCAACGGGCGCTGTGCATCACCACCTCGTGCACACGGGCCTGCGCTGTGACGCCAACATTATTGTGGAGACAGGCGTTGCCCGCGATTCGCATCACATTGCGTGCCTTATCGGTTATGGCGCGACGATGGTGTATCCCTATCTCGTCTACCAGTCGCTGCATGACATCGCGAAGCGCGGCAACATCGACCGGCAACAACAGCTGGGTCGAGCCTACCGGCGCGGTATTCGCAAGGGCCTGTTCAAGATCATGTCGAAGATGGGTATCTCGTCCATCTCGAGTTACCGCGGTGCGCAGCTGTTCGAGATCGTCGGTCTGAACGACGAGATTGTGAAGCGCTGCTTCAAGGGCACGACATCGCGCATCCAGGGATCGAACTTCGACGACCTGCTCTATGACCAGAGACAACTCGCGCAAATGGCATGGGAACCGCGTGAACTGATCGAGCAGGGCGGTTTGTACAAGTATGTGCACGACGGTGAATATCATTGCTATAACCCGGACGTCGTCACAACCCTGCAGGCCGCGGTACAGACCGGTGACTTTGAACGTTATCGAGAATATGCGCGGCTGGTTAACGAACGGCCTGTCGCAACATTGCGCGACCTGATGGACATCAAGCCTGCCGGCAAACCCGTGCCGCTTGACGAGGTGGAGTCGATCGAGGAAATTCTGCCGCGCTTCGACAGTGCCGGCATGTCGCTCGGCGCGCTGTCGCCCGAGGCCCATGAGGCGCTCGCGATCGCGATGAACCGGATGGGTGGGCGCTCGAATTCGGGTGAGGGCGGTGAGGATCCCTCGCGCTACGGCAACGAGCGCATGTCGAAGATCAAGCAGGTCGCGTCCGGCCGCTTCGGCGTGACCGCCGAATATCTCGTCAATGCCGAGGTCATCCAGATCAAGGTCGCGCAGGGCGCCAAGCCCGGCGAAGGCGGACAGCTGCCAGGCCACAAGGTCAACGAGATGATCGCGAAGCTGCGTTTCGCGAAACCTGGCGTGGGTCTTATCTCGCCACCACCGCATCACGACATTTATTCAATCGAGGATCTTGCCCAGCTGATCTTCGATCTCAAGCAGGTAAACCCGACAGCACTGGTATCGGTGAAACTGGTTGCCGAACCTGGTGTAGGCACGATCGCTGCAGGGGTCGTCAAGGCCTACGCAGACCTGATTACGATCTCCGGCTACGATGGCGGCACCGGCGCAAGCCCCTTGAGTTCGGTCAAATACGCGGGCAGCCCCTGGGAGCTCGGCTTGTCGGAGACCCACCAGGTGCTGCGTTCGCAGAACATGCGT
>JAIBDF010000116.1 GCA_024679535.1 Chromatiales bacterium | reverse complement strand
GCGCATCACCTACCAGGCTCCAACCTGGATCGGGTCACTGCCAAAGCCCGGCTGTGCCAGCGTCACGCCAAGCGCTTTGGGCTTCACGCCCTTGGAAAATGAGAAATCGCCGCTTTCGCTGAAGTCGTTACCGTTTTTCAGTTTGCCGTTCACGGTCACGCTGATCTGGTGGTCACCGGTCGGTACATTGCCCGTGTAGACGCGCTGCACACCGCCTTTTTGCAGGGCCTCGAGTTCTTTGAAGCTGTAGATATGGTGCGTTGCCAGCTCACCGTCAATCGTCACCTGCACGGCGTCGAGACGAAATGTTTCCTCCGGCGCCAGGGCGACAAACACCGATACCTGAGTGTTCGACGGGTATAGCAGCCGTTCCTCAAGATTGTTCAGCTCGGACGCGATACTCAAAACGTCCGATTTGATCTCCTGCACCTGTCCGTCGAGGCTGCGCATGTCGGCCCCCGACAGGTCCTGTGCAACCGCCAGCGCCGCAGGTCCGAGGACCAGCACCACTGGTAATGCCTTACGAATCCATTGCCACATCACAAAAATCCCTTTTAGACATAATCCGTTAGTCTGTGACGCGACCGCGCGCCACCACGCTCTCTCGCGTGCAGGAGACAGTGTTGGGGAAATTGGCGCTGTAATCTGTGATCCAGCCCGCAAATCGCACGGCTGGGCGTCAAGCGTCGGATCCTCGACGAGGGCGACACTGGTGACAAGCAATAAGGCAAACAGGAGTACACTTCGAGTCTGGATCATCGTTGGCGTATCGGCTGGGTCTCGTCGAAGAATAACGGCTGGGCGCGACTTGAGTATTCACCGCGACACAGAGGACTGAATGTCATGGCCGCCGTAGAATCGCAAATGCTCGAACTGGGAACGCTCGCCCCGCCCTTCTCCCTGCCTGACCCCGATGGCGTGCACCACGCTCTTGCAAAAGGCGCGAACGCCTATCTCATCATGTTCATCTGTAATCACTGCCCGTTCGTCAAGCATGTACGGGAGGAACTCGCACGCATTGGCTCAGAGTACGGCCAGCGCGGCGTGGCCGTCTTCGCGATCAACAGCAACGACATCGCAAACTACCCGGGCGACAGCCCGGAGCAGATGAAGCTCGAAGCCGAGACGTGGGGCTACGCCTTTCCGTACCTGCTCGACGACGATCAGAGCATCGCAAAACAGTACCTCGCCGCGTGCACGCCGGACTTTTATGTATTCGATGCGGAGCAGCGCCTGGTGTATCGCGGCCAGCTCGACGACAGCCGCCCTGGCAACAGCAAACCAGTCGACGGGCGCGACCTGCGTGCCGCGCTGGATGCGGCGCTGAGCGGTACGCCGGCCAGCGAGCAACAGGTGCCAAGCATCGGCTGCAATATCAAATGGAAGCCAGGCAACGCGCCAGACTATTTTTAGTCGTGTTGTCGTGTTTATAACAACGGCTCATCGACGAAGAGCAACGCTTTGTCGCGTAGACCGGCACTGTTGGACGCAAATCTGGTCTCATTGGTACTGAGGGAATTCATCCCTTCGGGAGGGACTGCACGCCATGGTGTCATTCAAAATCAATTCCGAGCAAGTAGCATTTGACGGCGGCGAAGATACGCCGTTGCTGTGGGTTATTCGCGATCATCTGCAGCTCACGGGCACCAAGTTTGGCTGCGGTATCGGCCAGTGCGGTGCCTGCACGGTGCACGTCGACGGTGTTGCGTTGCGCTCGTGCACGACGTCCGTTGGCAAGATCGATGGCCGTTCAGTAACGACAATTGAAGGACTGGCCAACCTGGACGATGCGCTGCATCCCGTACAACAGGCCTGGCTGGAACACGATGTGCCGCAATGCGGCTTTTGCCAGGCCGGCCAGATTATGGCGGCTGTCGACCTGCTAAAGCGCATCCCGAAACCGGGTGATGCCGACATAGACAAGAACATGAAGAACCTGTGCCGCTGCGGCACCTACGTTCGTATTCGGAAGGCCATCCACCGCGCCGCCGAAATCGCTGCGGGAGACGACTCATGAACCGGGCACCTGGGCGGCTCCAACTGACTCGCCGGCAATTTCTGATCGCTGGTGCAGGCGCGGCCGGTAGCCTCGTCATCGGTTTACCAGCTCTCGCCTTCGAGGAAGAAGGCGAACGCAAGATCGGCTTCTTCGTGCAGATCAATCCGGATGGCACCGTGATCGTGGGCTGTAAGGAGCCGGAAATCGGACAGGGCCTGCGCACCGCGCTGCCGATGATGGTTGCCGAGGAACTCGACGTCGACTGGGAGAAGGTCAGCATCGAGCAGATGCCGCTCGGCATCGTCAAAACCGCCGACGGCTTCGCGTGGAAATACGGCGGCGGACAGGGCGTCGGTGGCAGTACCGGACTCATCAGCAACTGGGACCTGATGCGACAGGTGGGCGCCGATGCGCGGCGTCAGCTTCTTCGTGCAGCCGCCGAGCGACTCGGTGTAGACGAGTCGCAGTGTCACACGAAGCCGGGAGCGGTGATCTGCACGTCCCTGGACAAAGAGATCCCCTACAGCGAACTGGTCGTTGCCGCCGCGGCATTACCCGCACCGGAGGACGCGGCGCCACTCAGACCAACAGGCAGTTATCGCATCATTGGCACTCCGCGAAAAACCATTGATGCCCTTGATATCGTAACGGGCAAAACAAAGTACGGCATCGATACAATACAGCCGGACATGCGTTACGCCGTGATCGCCCGGGCGCCTGTGCTCAACGCAAGCGTCAGGTCATTTGACGATACCAGGGCACGCGCGGTCGACGGTGTGCTCGATGTCTTCAGAATCGATGGCCCGGCACCTGGCGAACCGTACTTTATCCTCGCGAGCGGCGTTGCGGTTGTTGCAACCTCAACATGGGCAGCAATGGAGGGAAGCGCAGCGCTCGACATCGAATGGGAGGACAGCCCCAACGCCGACGACAGCAGTGAACGCTTCTGGCAGGAAAACGAGGAGATGCTGAAAGGCGACGGCCAGATCGTTCTCGACGATGGTGACTTCGACGCGGCGATGGCAGCAGCGGCCACAAAGCTGACGCGCCGGTACCGCGTGCCATTTGTTTCACACGCGCCGATGGAACCCATGAATTGTTACGCGTCGGTCAAGGCGGATAGCTGCCACATTATTGCACCGACACAAATGCCCTCCGGAGCATCACGAGCGGCCTCGGCTGCAACGGGAGTGCCCCGCGAGAACATCACGGTGGAAATGACCCGTTGCGGTGGCGGCTTCGGCCGCCGCATGCCAGCCGACTATGTCTTTGAAGCGGCGACGATTTCGAAACAGACGGGCTGGCCCATCAAGTTGCAGTGGTCCCGCGAAGACGACATGAAAAACGACTTCTACCGACCGGGCGGGCTACATGAAGTGCATGCGGGTCTCGACGCCGATGGCAAAGTGACAGCGTGGGCGCAGCGCCTTGCGAGCGGCAGCAAATACTATCGTCGCCCGAATATGCCGGATGAAAACCTGTCCCGCCCGGAGTTGTACCCCGACGACTTCCCGCGGCGCATGGTCGACAACCTCCGTCTGGAATATTTCCACAACGCGATCGGTCTGCCGCGGGGATCCTGGCGCGCGCCGGCACACACGGCAAATGCGTTCGTGATCCAGAGCTTCATTGATGAGATTGCACACGAAACGGGGCAGGACCCACTGGCATTACGGCTCGACCTCCTCGGGGAGCCGCGTGAGCTCGAGTACTCGAACCATGGCGGACCTGTCTTCAACCCGGGCCGCCTGACGCGGCTGATCAGGTTTGTCGCCGAGCGCATTGGCTACGGCAGGCAGCTGGCTGACGGTCGAGGCATCGGGCTCGCCACGCACTTCACGTTTGGTGGTTATGCCGCACATGCCATCGAAGTTTCGGTTGATGAGGGCAAGTTAACGATTGAACGCATCGTCGCGGCAATCGACTGTGGACTCGCCGTCCACCCGAATGCCGTGGACGCACAGTTGCAGGGCGGTACGATCGACGGCTTGAGCACAGCGCTCGGACTGGAGATCACGGTAAAAGACGGCCAGGTGCAGCAAAGCAATTTCCATGACTACCCGCTGGCACGAATAGCCGCTTTTCCAAGCCGTTTCGAAACGCATATCCTGCCCTACGACGATGTGCCGACGGGGGTTGGTGAGATCGGTCTGCCATCCGCTGCGCCGGCACTGACAAACGCAATCTTTGCGGCAACGGGTCAGCGTATCCGCAGCCTGCCTATCGGAGCGCAACTCGGTGCGGTCGATATGGTGTCGGCGGCGAGCCCGCAGACCTGGTCGCCGGATGAAGACGAGGTATTCTGACGACAGCAGGTATATAATAAGACCTGGCGGTTAATTAAGCCGGTAGTGGAGCATGGACGACAGAGTTCCGAAACTCGACCAGGATGCTACCGAGACAAGTGAAGGATCACGTGTCGGGCGGGATCTGATCAACGCGACCATACCGTTCGCGAAGGAATCGGTGAAGCTCAGCTGGTGGCACGTCGGCTCGACGTTCATGCTGCTAACGGCGGCACTCGCCGGTGCCGGACTCGCGCCCTGGTGGCCACTGCGAGTGCTGTGCTCGCTGCTTGCGGCCATGTTCATGGTCCGCACGTTCATTACTTACCACGATTACATGCATCGGGCGATCCTGGCGCGATCGCGTATTGCCTGGTGGCTGTTCCGGCTATATTCGGCCCTTGCGTTAACGCCACCGCGGTCCTGGAAGGAAAGCCATAATTATCATCATGGCCACGTAGGCGAGCTGTCCTCATCAGGTTTCGGCGCCTTCCCGATCATGACGACCCAGATGTGGCGTGAAGCATCCTGGGCAGAGAAGACCAGCTACCGGGTAACCCGACATCCGCTGACGGTGCTGACCGGATACATCACGATATTCTTTTTCAGCATCACGCTGTTGCCACTGTTAAGAAACCCGGCGCGGCATTGGGACTCTCTGCTGGCGATTGCCGGTCACATGTTGCTCATTGGAGTCCTGTGGATATTCGGCGGCTTCGACATCGTCTTTTTCGTCGTCTTGCTGCCGATGACCGTCGCTTCGGCACTCGGCAGTTACCTGTTCTTTGCCCAACACAGCTTCAAGGACATGCGCATATTATCGACGGAGGCGTGGACGTACTATCGCGCCGCCATGGAATCTTCGAGTTACATGCATCTCAACAAGATCATGCAATGGTTCACCGGTAACATCGGTTTTCACCATATCCACCACCTCAACGTTCGCATCCCTTTCTATCGCCTGCCCGAAGTCATGGAGGCTCTCCCGGAACTGCAGTCGCCCGTCACAACCACGCTCAGCTTTCGCGATATTCGTGATTGCTTCCGATGTTGCCTCTGGGACGAGGCGGGTCAAAGAGTCGTTACATATCGCGAGGCGTCTCGAATGGCTGCCGCCTGACCGCGAACCTTCTCGCGCATCGGACCGGATCATTCGTCCCTGCTACCGTTCGGAGTTCTGGGTCTCTTTCGAAATACTTTGTAACAAATCCGCCGAATTTCGAAATCCTGAGGTAACAACTCCGTTTAACACTCACAGTCTTGTTCGGGTATCTCAAGAGGGCGCTGAATATTTCCCTCCCCCTCATTCGGCGACCTCAAATCGGGGGCCGGCATCAGGCCGGCCCCTTTTTTGTCGTCAAGGGATCAGGCTGCGGTATCGATCGGCTCCGTGGGTGCCTGCTCCGGAGACACGTCCTTATCCTGGCAGCTCATAGCAGAAAGGCCGAAGCGCGACGTTGCCGGGAGACCCAGCCGCATGATGGTTCCTCCACCGCTTCGTGGCTCTACCGTGATTGTCCACCCGTGCTTGATCGCAAGCTGGTTTGCGATGGCGAGACCCAGACCACTGCCACCGGTCTTCATGCTGCGTGCCGGTTCAAGGCGATGAAATGGCCGGAATATGGCCTCGACCTGTTCTGCTGGAATGCCGGGGCCACGATCACAAATATCAATGGAGACCGCCCGTTCGCTGCAGAACAGCTCCACGTCGATCGGTTTACCGTCGCCATGTTGTAGGGCGTTCGTCATAAGATTTGCCAGTACTCGCTCCAGCGCTACGGGGTCGGCGAAGTAGACGCAAGGTGGATCGTTGCTGTGCACGCGCACCTCAGCTCCTTCCCTGGTCAGATCCAGGGCGAGCGACTCAATGACCTGCCTGAGATCGACTTGCACGGGACATTCGTTCTCGACGCCTCTCGTAAATTGCAGGAACTGTCCGATCAGCGTGTTCATGGCGTCCAGGTCCCGACGAATGCCGGCGACGAGCTGTGGGTTGGAACCCTCATCGAGCATCTCGACCGCTATCGCCAGGCGGGTCAGTGGTGTTCGCAGGTCGTGAGAGATACCGGCAATCATGACGGTCCGATTCTCCGACATGATATGCAGGTCGGTGGATAAGGTATTGAAGGCGCGCGCCAGGGCGGCAATTTCCTCCGGCCCGTCCTCGGGAAGCGGCGGCGGGCTATGGCCCCGAGCCAATTTATTCGCTGCCTCGGACAGGCCTTCCAGGGGCTTCGTTACCCTGCGCACTTCAAGCACGCTTGCCATCAGGGTCAGCAAAGCACCCGCCGTCAGGACGAGCAGCAGAACCAGCGGTGGGTTAACGCCAAGCCGTGTTCGATCGAAGCCCAGGCGGAATAACTTTCCGTGCGCAGGAACATCTACCCAAATGAGTGGGCCCTCTTTGGCCTCAACGATCGACAACTCCTGACCTGCACGCTCTGCCAGCGCCTCACGAAAAAACGGGTTGTATTGCAGGTCGGAAGACCTGTCCGTCGGGCCGGTCATTTGCTGGGCAACGATCAGTCCATGGTCTTCCAACAACCTCTGCTTAAGTTCTTCATGCATTTCTTCGGGCAGGCTTTGCAGCGAATGTGCCGCGGACACGATGACAGCGGCGAAATCGTCAGCATCGCGATGAGCCAGCGGAAAATAGATAAAGTAGCTAACAGCACCTATCGAAATAACGACAAACAGCAACAGGGTCAGCGCGATGGTGGTCGCGGTTCGGCCAAACAAGGACCGCGGTTTCAGTTTCATAGGGCCTATTCTCCCGGCGTAAACTGGTATCCGACTCCCCACACAGTGCGAATCAGCCGCGGCTCGGTGGGTTCCTCCTCGATTTTGTGGCGTAAGCGCGTGACCCGCACATCAATGCTGCGGTCGAACGGGTCGCGATCCCTGCCGCTCAGGTTGTCCATAATGAGATCCCGACTCAGGACCTGATTGGGATGATTGACGAAGACGCTGAGCAGGTCGAATTCAGCTCTGGACAACTTTACTTCCGACCCATCGCGATATAGCGCTCGCCTTTCAGGCTCGAACTGGAACGTCGCGAAGCTGCACACGTCCTCCGCCTTTGGCACGACCTCGGGTGGTGACCCGCTGCGCCGCAGTACTGCGCGAATCCGGGCCAGCAGTTCGCGTGGGTTAAAGGGCTTGGGCAGATAATCATCGGCGCCAACTTCCAGCCCGACAATACGATCAAGCTCTTCGCCGCGGGCGGAGATCATCACGATTGGTAGATTGTGCTGGCTGCGCAGTCGCCGGGCTATGGAAAGCCCGTCTTCGCCGGGAAGCATCAAATCGAGAACGACCAGGTCCGCCGTATCCTCTGTCAGCCACGCATCCATGGCCTCGCCGTTCTCCACGCAAGATACCGCGAAACCCTGCTCGGTCAGATAGAGCGACAGCAAGTCGAGAGTCTCTCTGTCGTCATCCACGATCAGGAGTCGCGTGATCTCTGCGCTTCCGCCTGGGGGGTCAGAGCTCACATGCAATAGTTTGTAACAAGTTCACATGGCGCGGAAATACGTAGGAAACACATTTGCGCGAGGCTGACCACACTAGGTGGCCTGCACGCCTGCAAAACCTTCAGGTGGCCAGCTGCCAGGAGGTATGTATCGTGAATAAGAGACTCTTTTACGTATTAGCTGGTGCTCTGCTCCTCGGTGCCTGTAGCAGCAGCAACTCCAACAATTCGCCAGACCCCGATAATCAAGTGACAGCTGACATTGTTACCGTCGGCACAATCACCGGGTTTGGCAGTGTCTACTCTAACGGCGTTCACTTCGGTACGGACTCGGCGACCATCATGATGGATGGTGAGCAAGCCACGCTCTCCGACCTCAAGGTCGGAATGGTGGTAGCGATCCACGGGACCGTGAATCAATCGACGGGGGCGGCTGAAGCCAGGCAGATCAGGTTCATGGACGAGGCCGAAGGTCCGATCACAGCACTCAATAGAGTGACGAACAGTTTTCAGGTTCTGGGCCAGACGGTTCTGTTTGATGAGCTGACCGTCGTTGACGGTGCCACTCTCGATACGCTGGCCAACGGCAACATGGTTCAGGTCAGCGGCCAATGGCGTAGCCAGGAGAGGATCCAGGCAACGCATATTGAGTATAAGGCCAACGCCTATGCGGTTGGCATGAAGATGGAGGTCAAGGGCCAGATCAGTGGCCTCGATCCGGGAACCCAGCACTTCTTCATTGGCACTCAGCTATGCAACTACGCAGGGGCAACGCTAGACCCCGGTGGTACAGCGCTCGCCGATGGAATGTATGTCGAAGTCTCCAGTATTTCGTCGATGGCGAATGGCGATATGTTGCTCGACCGGATACAGCTCCACGATCGGGATCGGGATCGAGACCGGACATGTAGCACCGACTGCAACTTCGAACTCGAAGGCTTCGTAACGTCATTCACATCCGCGACGGAGTTTGAGGTCGATGGTCAGCCGGTTACGACGACTGCCAGCACCACCTACGTGAATGGCACGGTGGACACACTGGCAATGGACGTAAGACTGGCGATAAACGGCGCGCTCGATACAAACGATGTCCTGGTTGCTGACCAGATTGTGTTCCGGCTGCCGTCCCTGATCGAAATTGAAGCGGATATTGAGGCGATCAATCCGGCCGAGAATTCTTTCACACTGCTTGGCGTTAACCTCATCACCAACGAACTCACGTTGTTCCGCGACCACAGCGCTATTGGCGCTCCGGTGTTTGGATTCAATGATCTTGCCGTTGGCGCACGCGTTGAGGTGCGCGCTTACCTTGACGGCAACGACGTGATCGTTACTCGGGTCGAACGCGATGATGCAGACGATAGCGTTACGCTCAAAGCTCTCGTCGAGGCAATCGACCGTCCGAGCATAACGATGCTCGGCGTAACAGT
>JAIBDF010000212.1 GCA_024679535.1 Chromatiales bacterium | reverse complement strand
GATCTTGGGCTGGCGGAAGCCAGCAAATTACTGTCAAAGCAGGTGGAACGCGGACGTATATCCGCGGCCGAAATGGCGGGTGTCCTCAACAAGATACAGCCGTCCCTCTGCTACGACGGCTTCGACAATGTCGATGTTGTCGTTGAGGCTGTCGTGGAAAACCCGAAGGTCAAACACGCCGTGCTGGCGGAGACCGAAGCGCACATTCGTGACGATGCGATTCTTGCGTCCAACACGTCGACCATTTCGATCACCCATCTCGCCGAACCTTTGAAGCGCCCAGAGAATTTCTGCGGCATGCACTTTTTCAACCCGGTACACAGGATGCCGCTGGTCGAAGTCATTCGCGGGGAAAAGACCGGCGAAGAAGCCCTGGCCAGAACCGTGGCCTACGCATTGGCCATGGGCAAGAAGCCGGTCGTCGTCAATGATTGCCCCGGATTCCTTGTGAATCGCATCCTGTCGCCTTACCTCGGCGCTTTCATCGGACTGGTCAGGCGTGGCGTCGATTTCAAAACGATCGATCGGGCGATGGAACGTTTCGGCTGGCCGATGGGGCCCGCTTACCTGTGTGACGTCGTAGGAATCGACACGGGCGTGCACGCCGGCGCTGTCATGGCGGAAGGTTTCCCCGAACGCATGAAGTATGACTTCAAAACCTGCCAGGAGGTGATGTTCGAGAATGAGCGCTTTGGCCAGAAGAATGGCCGCGGCTACTACGCGTACGAGACCGATAAAAAGGGGCGCCCAAAGAAGGTATTCGATGAGGACGTTGCGGCACTGCTCGCGCCGGTCATCGACGGTAATGAGACGCTCAACGATGAGGCAATCGTTGATTCGATGATGATTCCCATGTGCCTCGAGGCTGTCCGTTGCTTTGAAGACGGCATCGCAGCATCCGCGACTGACGTCGATCTCGCACTGATTTACGGCATCGGTTTTCCGCCATTCCGAGGCGGCGCGCTGCACTACATCGACGACATTGGCATCGATAAATTTGTGGCCAGGGCCGACGAGCTGGCGACGGCAGCGGGAACACTGAAAGCCATGTACCTACCGACCGAAAAACTGCGGGAAATGGCCGCTAGTGGAGACACCTTTTTCGGAACAGCAGCAAGCAGGAGAAAGTAGATGAGCCTGAGTCCGAGAGATGCGGTAATCGTAGATTTTGCACGTACGCCGATGGGGCGATCCAAGAACGGTTGTTTCCGCCACACGCGCGCAGACGACATGTCAGCGGCGCTAATAAACGGCCTGTTTGCGCGCAACCCCGAACTTGACCCGGCAGAAGTAGAAGATGTCATCTGGGGCTGCGTCAACCAAACGCTTGAGCAAGGCGTCAACGTTGCCCGGATGTTGACGTTACTGTCGGTCATACCAAACGAGGTGGCTGCCCAGACGGTCAATCGCCTCTGCGGCTCGTCCATGTCCGCATTGCACAGTGCTGCGCAGGCGATCATGACGGGGAATGGCGACATGTTTGTCGTCGGCGGTGTCGAACACCTGGGCCACATTGGCATGACCCATGGCATCGATATTAACCCCGCTTTGTCCAAGCATGCGGCCAAGGCCGCAGGCTCCATGGGCTTGACTGCAGAATTGCTGGGCAAGATGCACGGCATCACACGCGAGGCTCAGGATGAGTTCTCGGCTCGTTCACACCGGCTTGCCCACAAGGCAACCCTGGAAGGCCGATTCGCCGAGGAAATCATCCCGATTGAGGGCCACGATGCCGACGGTGTGAAAGTGTTGGTGGAACAGGACGAGACCATTCGGCCGGATACGACGGTCGAGGGCCTGGCTCAGCTAAGACCTGTGTTTGATCCAAAGAACGGCACGGTCACAGCGGGCAGTTCGTCGCAGGTAACAGACGGTGCCTCATGCATGATCGTGATGGCGGCCGAACGTGCACAGGAACTGGGTGTGAAGCCCCTGGCCCGGATTCGCGCGATGGCAGTCGCCGGCGTTGATCCTTCAATTATGGGCTATGGGCCGGTGCCCGCGACGCACAAGGCGCTGCAGCGTGCAGGGCTGAGGATGTCCGACATCGATCACGTGGAACTAAACGAGGCGTTCGCCGCACAGGCGTTGCCCGTGCTGAAAGATCTGGGTCTGCTGGAGGTTATGGACGAGAAGGTCAATCTTAATGGCGGTGCCATCGCGCTTGGACATCCATTCGGCTGCTCGGGGGCCCGCATCACCGGCACCTTGCTGAATGTCATGCGACAAAACGAAGGCACATTAGGCGTTGCCACAATGTGTATCGGACTGGGGCAGGGGATTACGACAGTGGTTGAGCGTCTGTAGACACCCCATCAAAAAACCGCGCGTGGCGCATTCTGGGTTAACGGCTTTTCTTTAGCACGTTGATGCCGAGTACACCCATGTCCATGCCGCCAAATACCGGAAAACCCTGGCGCTCGAAAACGGCTTTGTAGCGCTGGTAGGGCACGCCGGCGTCGATAACGATGCCGATCAGGCGCCCGCTCGACTGCGCAAGTGATTTTAGCTTGCCCGCGAATGCCTCTGCCTGCGTGAGCTGCTGTGTGTCGAGCTTTTCCGACAACGGCACCAGCCCGACCATTACGACACCCGCACCAAATTTGATCATCGCCTCAACGCAGTCGAGATAAACCGCTTCGTCCGCCATCGGCGTCAGGTCCAGCGGGTTGGACGCCGCGACGAGCCCCTGCATGTCGTGACGCTCAAGCACGTCGCTGAGTTCGTTACGATTGTCATCAGTAAGCTCATATAAGCGTTCCGAATCATTGTCGCCCAGCGTATCAACGCTGCCGACGGTTTCGTAACCCGCATTCGTTACGATGGCCAACTTGCCGAGTGTATGCAGGTCCGGATACGCCGCCATCCATTTGAGCACCGCGTTGAACTGGTTGAACGACTCGGTGAGTATCGCGCCCGCTTTGTGCAACAGTCTCTTTTGCACATGGTAATCACCTGTCATCGCACCGGTATGACTCTCCGCCGCCGACTGCCCCAGCCGCGAACGGCCGCCCTTGTAGATGATGACGTGGCGATTCTCCGCGCGAAATTCCTCGACCAGCTTTGCGACCGCGCAGGCGTCGCCGCCAACAAAGCCTTCGACATAGATACCCAGCACACGCACGGACTTGTCGCGCGACACCAGGGCCATGAAGTCCGAGAGCTTCATGTCCAGCTGATTGCCAATTGAGAATCCGTATTTGAGATTCAGG
>JAIBDF010000161.1 GCA_024679535.1 Chromatiales bacterium | reverse complement strand
TCATGGTCGCCTTCGGTGAGCAGCGCGAGCGCTTCAACAATGCTGCCGAGGTGCAAAAATACGGCGGTCTCGCGCCGGTCACCAAGCGCAGTGGCCAGTCCACCTGGGTCCACTGGCGCTGGCAATGCCCGACGTTCCTGCGACAGACCTTCGTGGAATGGGCGGCCCAGACCATCAACAAATCTTACTGGGCAGGCCTCTACTATCATCAGCAACGCAACAAGGGCTGCTCGCACCAGGCCGCAGTCAGAGCGCTCGCCTTTAAGTGGATACGCATCCTCTATCGATGCTGGAAAACCCGCACACCCTATGACGAAACCCGGTATCTTAAAGCTCTACAGAAACGTGGATCGCCCCTGCTCAAAACAGCAGAAGCTGCTTGACTGAATGACTCAGGGCGTGAAGCGGATATTCGCCTTGCACGCACAGTAACTCGTTGCGCGTCATGTTCGTCCACTTCTCGCGTAGATTCTCCAATAAACCGGCTAAGTAGTTGACTTCTAGCCTGCGACAGCATTGCCGTAAGATAAATCGGATTTTGTACGTATGTTTACGTATAAAGGATTCACAACAAATAGCGACAAAGCCCAACCCATCGAGAAGTGAGGTTGGCGACGTACGTATCTCTATCTCCTCTGCGAAGTCATCACCGACTCCTCCTTGGTCATGAATGCCGTCCTTCTATTTATCTGACGAAGACGAACTATAACGAGGGCGCGTCATGCGCCAAGAGCAATCAATTGGGGACCAAAAATGAAAAGAATACTCTTATCGTTGACGCCATTCGCGTTGCTAGTTTGGGCGCTGCCGGCTACGTCTGTCAGCGCGGCCGACAAACCGTTTCCTACCCGTGTCTACACACTAGATGCCTCCGCATCCGAAGGGTTTGCGATCGGTAAGGGATCGACTGCCTACAACAGTTCACCCGATGGGTCCATCTACAAGGTGGATCTGCGATCCGGGCAAGGGGAAGTGCTGGTCGAAGTCCAAGACCCGCTTGACTGCTTCAAGCTCGGCATGCGTGTTGATGACCGCACGAACTATCTGTTTGTCGCCGGATGTGTCTACGGCAATGCGTATGTCTATGAAGCGGACACCGGCGCCCTGATAATGGAATATCAGCTGAATACCTCGGGAGAGTTCGGGATAGTCAACGACCTGACTATCACCAAGGATGCGGTCTACTTTACCGATTCCTTCCGCCCGGTCTTGTACCGACTTCCGCTGTCCAGGGACGGCGCAATTCCACTCAATGCCGGCGCTGCAACCGAGATACCATTGCCCGACGAATTCATCAATAACGATCCTTTCTGTTGCACCGGGAACGGTATCGTGTCGACGCCGAACGGCAAGACCCTAATCATCGGTCACTCGAACCTGGCGCGGCTGTACCGTCTCGATACGGCCAGCGGAGATGTGGATGAGATCGTTGTTGATGGTCCTCTGACGGGTTTCCTGGACGGCATCGCGATGCAAGGCGACATGCTGTACATCATGACGCCTTACGACTTCCCTGGTCCCCCGGTTTCCATCGACCGGATCCAGGTTGTGGAGCTAGACAAGGGCTATCTCTCGGGCGCGCTTGTCAAGACGATCACGGATCCATCAAACCTGGACGGCGTTGCGAGCGGTGCAATCGTCGGGAACTCCCTGTACGTGAACAATGCGCGGTACGTGGTTGCATTTCCGCCGCCGCCCGATACACCGTTCTGGGTCACCTAGTTGAATATTCGCCCGAAGAAGTGAAATCACGATAACGACCGGAAACTACTAAGTCGTCTTGCTCGAAGAACCCCGCTCTTAGCGGGGTTCTTCTTTTGAGTGAACGTCCGTATATGGACTCCTCCTCGTTTTGCAAACAAGTTGTTTGACGGAGATAGGGACGACTGCTCTCGTATATCCGGCCTCTAAAGTTGGCATTCATTGATGCCGGGCCATGATGGGTATTCGCGCACCAGTACCCAAACGCTATTACGTGCTTTGAGCACGCGGACATTCACGGGTTTGACTGATGCCGGTCCGACCGTTTCACCATCTGTCAGCTTGCTTTGCAATCGTGATTGAGGAACTCCTTCTATCAGTACGTTCGTTATCTACCCAGGCTCCAATGGTGATCAGGCCATCGCGAGCTCAGGATCATAATCAGTGCCGTTGCGTAACATCGCCCAGGCGATACGCACGGTTTTATTTGCCAAGGCGACAGCCGCAACATTCGGGTGTTTGCGTCTGGCCAGTTCAGTGACCCATCGACTGAGTCGATCGTCTTTGTGTTTGGCCTTACTCACCACCGATCTGGCGCCATGGATCAGGATGCTGCGTAAGTAGGGATTCCCCTTCTTGGTGATGCCGAATAGATAGTTCTTGCCCCCGGTGCCGGTATGTCTGGGGGTGATGCCAACTGAGGCGGACGCCTGGCGGCCACGCTTGAAGTGTCGGCCATCGCCGAACTGCGCCACCATCGCGGTGGCCGTCAATGGCCCGATTCCACGTAACTGCTTTAAGCGCTTGGCATCGGCATGGGTCTCGGAGAGCGCAAAGATCTCTTTGTCGAGCACTTTGAGCCGAAGATCTACACTCTGCAGATCTTCCCAAAGACCGTGCAGTAATATGCGAAAGGCCGATCGCAGACCGTTCTCGGCATCCTCGAGCCAACACGGGATTGCTTTTCGTAACGGCCCCATTTGTCTTGGTGCCACCAAGCCATACTCAGCAACTAATCCGCGGATCTGATTGGCTTTGGCCTTACGGTAGTTCATCAAGCCTTCACGTACGCGATGCATCGCCTGGATGTCCTGCTGCTCCACCGTCTTCACCGCAACAAAGCGCATGTGGTGGCGGGTCATCGCCTCACAAATTGCCTCGGCATCATTGACGTCGTTTTTTAAACTCTTCAGATACGGTTTAACGAACTGCGGTGAGATCAGCTTTACCTCAAAACCACGTGACTTCAACTCACGTGCCCAATGATGGGCGCCACCACAGGCCTCCATGCCGATCTCACATCCCGGCTCCACCGTCTCGGTCAGCACCCTTAGCCAACTGCAACGCTTCAACTGCCGTTTCCACACCTGCCGACCAGCTACATCCACACCGTGTACCTGAAAAACCTTTTTTGCCAAATCAACTCCAACGCGAGTAATCTTCATCTCGGACTCCTTCTGACTGTGACTGAATGGTTTACGCTCTCAGTCTGGCACATTGCGATGCCGGTAAGGTGAGGAGGAGTCCATCCCATTGCTATTGGCGAGGTCGGACATTCAGATAGCGACTTGCCAAATCAGCTTGCCGATTGAACCCGCAACCCAAAGCAGCCATTCACCTGACGGGCCAGTTTGGGTCAAGAGTTGCTGCTGGCAAAGTCATGGTGGCGATTCAAGGCTCGATCAGCACAGTGTTATTCACGACTACGTTGCCCTGTTTCACGGTTGTTCCGTAAACGCCCAAGCTACCTTGGCGCTCTTGGTGAACAGCTCGCAGGATCGATGGATTACGTTTTGCTGTCGCGGGATCGACTGTTATGACTGCGCACCGACCATCGCGCTTGTCGACACGCATGCGCGCACTACCGAAGCGCAGGACCTTTCCTACCCAGGTGTCCTCCTGAAACGGCGTATCGTCTTCAGCGTCCACCAGGATGTTCGGACGAAACCTCTGGACGTCGAGTTTCTCTCCGACCATCTCTCCGAGTCGGTCGATCGTTTGCGTGGTGATGAGGGAAAGCGGAAATGTGTCGAATATGCCACGGGCGTGCCTGATAACGCGCACTCCGCCTTGGCAAAGCTCTTCGCCGAGTGCAGGATCTTTTACATCGAAAACGTCGCCTGACGGAGTACTTACAACCGTGGGTGATGTGTCCGGATTTCCCGGATCGCGAAATGATGGAATGTACTGCGCCATACAAGGACATTCGCGGGCTGTGAGCCAGGGAAAACCGCTCTGCACCAAATTTTCGCGAACGAACGCCCAGCGACGGTCACCAGGCAGGCCGTTCCAGTCAACATCGGCCTCCCCCAGCGCTTCGCCCCCCATGGACTTAACGGGGTAGCGCCACAACCCCACGACGCGGCCAACAGGAACAGCTTTGGAAATCTTAGACATTTCAAGACACCTCTATGATTAGAGGCGCCCTTGGTTTTGAAGACCTGTCGTCGAGCGTGGCGGTTTGATGAACCGCTGCAGCGCCTCTCAACGAAGGTACGATTGTTCGTACGCTGTCTGTACTCTTGGATTCTGACTCATGCATCTGACCAAGGGCAAGTCCTGACCCAATTTTGCAACCGACGAGCGTCCGCTTCTGGCTGTGATATCAAACGGTCAATGCAACACCTAGACTCTAACACCAGAGCAGGAGGTGTTGCTGATGAAGCAGAGAGCATGAAGATATTTCACCCAGGCGGAGATAGCAGAGGTCTGCGACCGCTGGGAGAATGGTGAGTCCCTTAACTCGATAGCCGGAAGTTTAGAGCGAGGTCACTCAGCGGTTCAGCGCATGCTGTCGAGAACCGGTGGTATCCGTCCTGCACCGAAGCGGCGCTCACGTCTGGCACTGATCAAGCATGCGCACAAGTTACCGCGGGAACTCTACAAGTCGCTGACCTGGGATCGTGGCAAAGAGATGGCCGATCACTAGCGTTTCAGTCTGGATACCAACGTCAAGGTATATTTCTGTGATCGAAGAAGCCCTTGGCAACGTGATTCGAATGAGAACACGAACGGTCTCCTGCGAAAGTACTTCCCGAAAGGGATGGATCTTTCGAGCATCCATCAAAACAGATTGAACGCTGTTGCTCGACAACTCAACGAACGACCGAGGAAAACGTTAGACTCCAGAACACCGGCTGAACGATTTAACCAATGTGCTGTGTCCACCGGTTGAGGTCGCAAACCGAAAGTGGACATTGGGTTACACTGGGTCTGAAGGGCCGCTACTGACGCAGAGCGGACATTGGTTCTCGGAGATTGGACGCCTTGCAAGACTCTCAAACGATCGATTGGAAACGAATTACCGTCGAAGCGGCGGCGGTTGTTGTTAGTATTCTGATCGCATTTGGGATTGATGCGTGGTGGCAGGAGCGAAACGAGAGAATAGCTCTCGTTCAGTATCTGGTGCATTTCGAGAACGAAGTAATCGCGAACGACGATTTGATAGATTTGCATCTTGCTAGGATTGCGGACGACCTCGTAGCGCTTCACAAGGTATTGTTGGCGTTATCGGATCCAGATCAGCAAGCGCTTGCCGAATCGTTCAAACATGACTTGGCGAACGCACTTTGGATTCGGATACCTGAGGTTAGCATGGACGCCTATGACGAACTTACCAACTCAGGAAATCTACGGTTCGTGGGCAATGCACAGTTTAAGAAAGCATTCAACGAGTATGGTAATCGCGCCGATTATCTGGATTCGAGCTACGATTTTTCGACTTCGCTTTATCTTGATCACATACTAACGACTATAGGTCCTCACCTAGCAATAAGCAGTCTAGGATGGCCGGAGTACGATGAACATCTTGCACCAAACGGTGAGAATACAGGGGTCACGCCAGACGCTCCATTTTCGACCAACGTGGCTGGACTAAGATCGCAAGCCGTCTGGAATGCGCTCTTTAATTGGAAGACAGCGAAAATTGACGAAAGTGCAACATTGACAAAAATGAAAGGACTCGGCGTCGAGCTTCGTGATCTGCTCAAAGCGGAAATCGAGTACCAAAACCAGTGATCTAGCCTCGATCCAAGTCGCCTCGTGATGCTATCGTCAAACGTCTGCTTGCTGACCCAGAGCGGTCATTAGTGTTCGTCGCGGAGGAAGGTCAGAATGTCGGTAGCGGCTGCCCGCAATTCGCGCTGGTTATTTAGTACGAAACCGTGAAGCGCAAGCAGGTGACTGAGAAGTGCGCGTAGATCCCGCCGTAC
>JAIBDF010000198.1 GCA_024679535.1 Chromatiales bacterium | reverse complement strand
GTCGACAAACAGACGGATAAAGCCACCCGGTTGCGCCAGCGAAATTGCGCGGCCGAGTTGCTCGATGGCATGCGCCGTTTCCCCGGTCTTGTCGCTAAGCAAGGCTCGCAGCGCAAGCGTTTCAATCAGGAAGCGCTTGTTGTGGATGCCCGAATAATAGTCCTCGAGTCGGGGTAACAGGGCCTGCGCTCGTTTGCGGCTGGCGGCAGTGTCGTCCCAAATCAGGATCTTCGCGAGGCACACAGGCGGTGCAAAGAAGGAATGCTCCGCCACAAGGGGTTCCGGGTCATACTGCCTTGCCCAACTGAGTGCATCTACCATGCGTCCCTGTCGTACCGCAAGTTCTGCGGCAAGCACCTCAGACAGTCCGATCAGGTCAGGATTCTGTGTCTTGAATGCAAGGTCGCGCAGTGACCCCGAGGTCTGCAGCGCGTTGCCCGATTTTCCCAGCGCCTCCTGCGCCAGTGCAAGGGTTATGAGGCTGTGTGCGTATAACTCAGGGCTGGCGATCGCATTCTTGCGGAGCAGATCCCGGAGGTCATCTTCGACAGCAGATAGTCTGTTCTGGTGATAATGACAGGCCGCCTTGAAGTGCAGGGCTACGTTCAAGACTTCCCAAAGATTCGCACGCCTGCTTAGTCTTTCAAGATCTCTTGCGACCAGCTCGAGTTCCTTCAAATCAGCACCCATCCAGTGGACGTAACAAAGCGCGGCGAGCAGGCGCGTCATATAGGTAGGGTGATCTTCAACCCGTGCCGATGCTTCAGCTATTGCAGAATAAATCATGTCTTTGGCGCCTTTGCTGTCACCGATCATTTGCAGTGATGCACCGAGAAGAATGATCGCGTAGCCGCGCTCCGCCATGTCGTCCGGCGGAAGTAATTCGAGTGCTCGTCGCGAGGCGCGAGCGGCGGCCTCGCCGTCGGACTGTGCATAAAGTTGATAACAGCGCATAGAGGCGAGGGAGCCATAGAGTTGATTCTTGGTCCCGTCGTCAATCACTGCAGTGTCGAGTAACGATTCGGCAGCATCCAGCGCCTGCACAAGCTCCACATTTTGTCCGGTGGTCCTGAAGATCCTCGCTTTCAACAACTGCAAATCGGGCCGCGATGCGACGAGCTTGGGTGGTAAGAGACGAAGCCAGGTGTCGAGCTGATGCCACCACTCGTTATTCATAATCATGATTCTATTGCGGCTAATCACATCAGCCGCTTCGCCAGGACTATTGGCCCTGAGCGCCTGCCGTATTGCCTCCGCCAGGAATTCGTGCTCCTCGAACCACTTGGATGCGCGCATGTGGATGTTGCGAATCGCTTCGTTACCGAGGTCGGTCAGGGCCTGTTCTTGCAGCATGGACTGAAAAAGATGATGAAAACGATACCAACTGCTGCTTTCGTCCAAGGCAATTGAAAAAAGGTTCGCCTTTCGGATGTGGTTCACGAATTCTCTGCCGGAGACGCCTGCGGCCCCTTCCGGCATTATTGCTTCGCAAAGCTCCGGGCAGAAGCGGTCAAGGAATGCGGCTCGTAGCAGGTACTCTCGGACCTCGGTGGACTGATTCGCGAGCACCTCATGCATGAGGTAGGTACGAACGGAATGGCTGTCATTGGGCAAGTGATTAACAATATTTGTTGTTGCGCCGTGTTCACTGGCTGCCAGCCTGGCGAGCCGAACTGCCGCGGGCCATCCCTCCGTGCGTTCGTGCAGTATTCTGATTTCGTCGTCCGTGATTGCGTCCCCCAGGTTCGCACGGATGAAGGCACGTGTTTCGTCCTCGCGAAACTTAAGTTGTTGCATTCGGACCTCGCAGAGCGTCGCTCGCGCGCGCAGGGACGGAATCGACAAGCCCGGATCGCGACGCGTAACAACAATCAGGCGCAGGTTTCGGAGCGGGTGTTTGAGTATTGCGTCGATGAATTCGTCTATGTCTGACGAAGAGATCTGATGGTAATCATCAAGGACCAGTGCGATCGGTTCTGCGAGTGCTTCGATCTCGTTGCAAAAAATTCCGGCCAGGTCATCGACGCTAGGTAAGGCCGCCGAATTCAGAATCTCGGGGGCATCGGCAAAGAAACTCGGGCAAGCGCTGCGGAATGCTGCGACAACATACGACAGGAACTGTGTCAGGTCGCTGTCGGTGGGGTCCAAAGAAAGCCAACTGGATTTACACCCGAGGTGCTCCAGCCACTGTCTGACCAGTGTGCTTTTGCCGTAGCCGGCAGGTGCTGAAATGAGCGTCAACGGACTTTGCGCTGCGGTTTGGGCCAGCGAGAGCAGTCGCTCCCGACCGACGATGTCAGCTGGCATCGGCGGAGGATACAACTTTGAGCGGATTATTGGGACAGGAAGGTCTGTCATGGCGTCCGGAGATGCACCCCTTGTTTATAGTTATGTACCGGTCATCGAGGATCCACTGCGCATCAGCATACTAGAATAGGCCAGTTGGCCCAATTGCTCTCAGAGCAGGCTGTGTGCGCTACCGAAGGGGCCCGCTGTTTAAGGCGGATTCATTCCCGTACTGTCGGAACAGCACAAATCACGCCCCCGCTACTACTCAAACAAGGCCGGCCCTGTGACTGGCCGGCCTTTTCGTTTCCTGGGCGTTTTCCTTAGTCCAATTCCCTCAAAATTGGCCTAACCTAGTCCGGTCAACGGAGGAGGGTCGACATGGCTGCACCTGCACGCTGGGCGCGTTTCTTGCCGCGCTGACCATTATTACCTTGCTTCTCTTTTCAAATCCGCGGACTGCCGAGCTCGTGGTCGGAAATAGTTGTTTCCTTGATCAAGCATTGAGATACTCCTCCATTAGAATCTTATAATATTCGGCAGATTGTGCAGCTAATGCCATTGTTCCAAAAGTTTCAATATCAATCGTTCAATGATTAAACCCTGAGGAGACCGGATTTCATGTTCAACATCAATCCATTCGCCGAGCTTTCCGGGCTCATCCCGCCGATCGCTATGCAGATTTACGTGATCCTGATGGCGATCCTGGTCGTGGGCGGAACGCTGCTGGATACGATCCACAAGAAGAGCGCGCAGTACTTCTTTAAGAATTCGGAAAAGCAGAAGAAAATGGCCAGCCGCGAGGTTTCGGGTGGTGAGAAGGTCGGCATCGCTATCAAGACGGTGGCGGAGGACGTGCTGACCTCGGCCGAGTTCTGCAACCAGAAGCGCAGGGTCGCTCATCTGCTCACGATGTACGGCTTCATCCTGTTTGTCGTAAGCACTGCCGTGATGATCTTCGGCTATGCCGACTCGGCCAAGGCAGCAGCCTGGCCGCTCCTTTGGCACCTCGGCGCGTTGATGGTGTGCGTGGGCGGATACTGGTTCTGGTTCGTCATCCGCGTCGATGTCGCTGCAGAGGGCAACCCCTGGTACCGGGTGGTGAGGGCCGATCTGTTCATCCTGGCGCTGCTCGCGACCACCACGTTCGCGCTGCTCTGGTCCAAGTTCGCGCACATGTTCTTCAAACCGGCCGCGGCTTTCCAGAAACGGGTGACCAAAGCCGATGGTTCAATGGAGAATTTGCCGGAAATACCCGATCTGTCGGATCCCGCGGTACATCAAAAGTATCCGGATATTCCGGAATACCTGGGCAAAAACCCACCCAATATGGGCCTGGGTATCAAGCGCGAGGCGCCGAACCATTACTGAGCCGTTTCAACTGATCAAATTTTTTTGAGAGAAGATTAAATATTCCGGCTTTCGTATACATGACCCGCTGTGACGGCTGTGGACACTGCGTTGATATCTGCCCTTCAGACATCATGCACATCGACCCGACCCTGCGGCGCGCCTACAACATCGAACCCAACATGTGCTGGGAGTGCTACTCCTGTGTCAAAGCCTGCCCCATGGACGCCATTGACGTTCGCGGCTACGCGGACTTCGCCCCGCTGGGACACTCGGTGCGAGTCCAGCGTGACGAGGAAAAGGG
>JAIBDF010000139.1 GCA_024679535.1 Chromatiales bacterium | reverse complement strand
TTTCGTCGAGCTCTGGAGTGCAACCCGACTTTCCTGCAGGCTGCTATTGGTCTCGGCCGGCTCCTGATCGATAGTGAGCGATGGCAGGATGCCGCTGGTGTTTACGACAAGCTGCTGGAGATCGATCCCGAGAATGTAGCCGGCCGTTATGGGCTCGGTACAGCATGCCTTGGGAGTAACAAGGCCGAACAGGCAGAGTCAATCTTCGATGAACTCATCAGAGAGGGGAATGACGAGCCACAGATTCAATTCATGCGAGCGCGGGCGCGGTTGGAACTGGGACAAATAGATGCGGCACTCACTGACCTCACGGCCTCTCATGCCAGGAGCCCCAGTAACTTCGCGCTCAGGACCCTGGCCGGCACCTATTGGATGCTGGGCGATAATGACAACTTTGTCGCATTGCTGGATGAATCCGCGAAAAAACCGGAGTTGGCTGTGACCAGCGCTGAAATACTGCGACAAAGCGGCGATCCTGTTAGAGCGCTTGCTGTTCTGACGAAGGCCCGCGACTTCGCGGCATTGCCGCCCCAGTCCTGGTCCGTGGAGGCGAACGCGCATATTGATCTTGACGAGGCGCAGGAAGCCGAGGTCGCAGCGCTGGCCTGCCTCGCTGAGTGTCCGGACGACCGGACGATCATGGGCTGCCTGATCAGCAGCCTGCTGATGCAGGGCAAAGCAGCGGATGCTCTGCCTCATATTGAAAAAATGCGCAAAGCAGAACCCTTTGGACAGCACTGGATTGCATACGAGGCCTCTGCCCTGCGCCTGTTGGGCTCAGAGCGCTATGGCCAACTGGTTGACCTGGAGCGGTTCGTCAGGCCGTATCGCCTGCCGGTTCCGGACGGATTCAAAACGATCGATGAGTTTAATCACGCGTTCCTTCAGGCCCTGGATGTCTGGCATCAATACGAAACGCATCCGCTCGACCAGTCATTGCGCCACGGCAGCCAGACCCCGCGTGACCTGACATCGATCAACGACCCCGTCATAAACGCTTTTTACGACGCCCTCGACGAACCGATCCATCAGTACATGGCTGCAGTGGGATCCAGTCCGGAACACCCGTTAACCGCACGCAATACCGGCAACTACCGTATCGCCGGTGCGTGGTCTGTAAAGCTGCACGGCGGCGGGCAGCATATCAACCACGTACATTCCGAAGGTTGGATCAGCTCCGCATACTACGTTGCGGTTCCCGAGGAAGAACAATCCGACGAGGACAAGGCCGGCTGGATCAAGTTTGGCGAACCGCCATTCAAGACAATGCCACCAAGCCCGCCGGAGAAGTGGATTCGCCCAACAGCTGGGACTCTCGTGCTGTTTCCGTCATACCTCTGGCATGGCACGCAGGCCATACACACAGATGCCGTGCGCGTCACGGCGCCGTTTGACGCCGTTCCCGTCTAAACGTCTATACCCCGACTTACGCGACGTGCCATCAGGTGGCGCCAGTTTTCGAGCGAATACAGGTGCAGATATGAGGCTGACAGGAAGCCTGACTTGTGCAATTCGTAGATCTCTTCAGCTGGCAACTCATCCAGTTTGGCCGCGTCAATCGCAACGTAATCGGCCAAAGCTTGCTGTTCGGTCTCACCCTCAGGCTGATGCGCCGCGCGCATAGTTGCGAGCAAACCGAGCTCTACCAATTTCTGACAGTAAGCGACCGTTCGCTGGCGTTCGCGCTCGAAATCCGTGCAGAGTTGCATCATCGCCTGCGTATGCTCTGACGGCTCGCCATTGGTGAAAAACGGAAACTCCGGCTCCTCGCTGACAGACGCCGCATCGCGATCGAGCACAATGGCCAGTTGCCCGCCTGACTCTTTCGCCAAGGTAAAAGGATGGCAGCGCAGGTAGGTCGGAATGTAGCTGAACGGGTCCCAATGGCCTTGTTCGTTGACGAACAGGTTAACGTCGTCAAGCAGGCCCACGACGGCCAACGGCGTTGGCGTCTCGAGATTCGTAAAGATAATCGGGTACGTTCGCATCGCCGAGCCGAACTCGATCATTGTCAACGGAACTACACGAACACCCCTGGCGAAATCGAACGGGTTCTTCGCCGGCATAAACCCCATAGTGCCGTGCGCGTCGTTCGTTAGGAGCTCCGGCTTCTTGTAAAGAAACATCTTGCCGCTCAGGCTCGTGCTGGTATTCGGATTGCTGCTATCAGTCATTTTTCTTACTTCCTTTTTGCGCCGTCAGGTTCCACGCGACGGGAAGCTGGTTCCCGGGCGTCTCAAACGGCGTGCAATGTACATCTTTGAGGCCCTGTTTTTCAAATATTCGAATGATTTCTCTGACGTCGCTCTCTGACAGAGCCGCCGCACACATACGACTCAGACGATCGAGGTTGATGTCCAACTCGCCGCGCATGGCATCGAGCCACTCCAATACATCCTTGAGCTCGTACTGTTGCCGACGCTCATAAAGCTGGCGGAAGCCCTGAAACAAATAGGTGTGTATTCCTCTCCTGCAACGGCGCATGCCCTCACCCACTGGAGTCGCAGCCGTCACAAACGCATCCTGTGCGCTCTTTAGAGCGGCGGAATCGCCCGAAAAGGCCCCCGTGATCATGCGTATTGCATGGTCGATAAATTCCTGCTCGGCGACGATCTGCGCCTCGGCGAGCTGCTGCCTGTTGCTGCTATCGATGTAGCCGTCCTGAATATGACAGAGACCGATAAATTTTCCACCTGGTGCAACCAGCCGTGCCGCCTCGGCAAACGCATTCATTCCAGCGTACTCGGCGCCGAACTGCGTCACGACGGCGTCGAAAGACGCATCATCGAGCGGAATGTCATCGGCCGAACAAACGACGGTCGACACCCCCGGAAAACGATCCTGCAGCGCCTCCAGCGCCACGTCAGAAATATCGGTCGCCGACAGTTGGAACGTATGCCCCTCCGGCAAGTGCGTGTAGATCGACCCTGCGCCACTCGCCAGGTCCAGTACTCTCGAACCCTCCGGGAGACCTGAGAAATGGGCCTGCCAGAACTCGGCCAGCGCCGGATGCCGCTCACCTTCGGCATTAACAAAGACTTCGCCATCGGCGCTATCTTTCCGCCAGTAGTCGGTCCAGCCTTTCTCGGAGTCAATCATCATCAATTCCTGCGAAGACTATTGTAAAAAAAACGGCGGGCCGAAGCCCGCCGTTCTACTGACAAAAGTCAGACTTACTTAGAACTCAGCAGACATCCTAACGAAGTAGGTGCGACCGAATACGTCGTAAGTTGCCGGATAGGTGTTCGCCTGTTCCTGGTTATCACCCAACAGCGGCGGCGTCTCATCCGCAACGTTGTCGATACCGACCGTCAGAGAGTAGTTATCCGTGAAGCGATACGTACCGGACAGATCGAAGTAGTTGAAGCCATCGATCTTCTCGGCGTAGTTGAGGAATGAAGGATCATCATCATCGACCTCACCAACGTAACGCCAGGACAACATTCCGGTCAGATTATCGTTCGACCACGTAGCCGTTGCACGATGCTTGTACTCAGGCAGCGGCTCGCCGCAAATCGTCTGACCAAATGCACCCGAACAGTCGTCTGTTTCAGCACCCTCGTATGCCGTGAAATTGGACTCTTGGGTTACCGTCGCTACGTAGTTAATACGCATGTCGCCATCAAAGAGGTCAAAATCATAGGTCGCGAGAATATCGAAGCCCTTGAGCGTCTGTTCAGCAACGTTCGCTGACGACAACGAGATATTGTCGATCGTACCGTCGGAGCGACGATTGACTACGCTACACCATGGTGAACCAACTCCACCGTCTGCGGGGTTGGCGTTCGTGTAGCAATTGGTAAGTACCTGCGAAGCGCCACCACCAAACTCGGTGATATAACCATCGATCAGGATATCGAAGTAGTCAATAGAGAGGTTAAGCCCTTCGATGAAGTCCGGCTGGAACACGAAACCGACTGTGTAGGTGTCAGCTTCTTCCGGCAACAGATCCGGGTTACCGCCCGTAACGGCGCGTACCTGACCCGCTGCAAGGTTAATGGCCGGTGTGCCGACAACGTTGGCTGGTACACCCGTGGCGATACATATCGCCTCTGTAGCCGCGGTCGGAGCACCGAGCGCGGAGCAAGGATCCGTCGCAGCCGGGAAGTTCTCACCCTGCGGCGAGAACAGCTCACCGATTGACGGTGCGCGCACAGCACGGTTGAAGCCACCGCGGAAGCGGAATGACTCGACCGGTGCCCAGGAGGCGCCGACCTTGTAGGACTCAATGCTGCCTGACGTATTGTAATCTTCCGAACGGAAGGCAAGTTCGAGGTCCAGCTGATCGAAACCTGTTACGCCTGACAGAATCGGCAAATAGGCTTCAGCGTAATAGGAACTTACGGTGAACCCACCACTTACCGGCGGGGCACCATTAAAGCCTGCAATGTTGCCTGAGGCCAGTGCCTGTGACGGGCGGAAATCAAAGCGCTCTTGCCTGTGCTCGTAACCGACAGCCACGCCGATCTCACCACCTGGAAGCTCGAGGCCGAAGAGATCACCCGTGAAGTTCAGGCCGATGATGTCCTGTCCGTAATCGAACGCTGAAGCTACAGCGGTACGTACGAAGGCCGCGGCTTCGGGCGAGATGTTGCCCTCACCGAAGATGTTCATCGGAGCACAAGCAACCGTCGAACCGCCAGCAGCCGGATTGGCGCACTGCGTCGGGTCGGCAGGATCGAGAATCAGAGCCTGCAAAAAGCGGTTACGGTCTACGTTACCGTTCTGCGTCGATGAGCCATTTACGTTAGCAACCTGGTAGTAGCCGTCAAAGCTCCAGCTTTCGCTGATGTCGCCCTTGATGCCGCCGAGGAGCGAGAAGCTCGTGAACGTGCCTTCATCCCGACGCTCGCCAACTTCAAGCATACGACGACGAACAAACATCGTGCCGGTGTCGTCGATACCGTTGCCGGAGGTGTCAGTACCGTCGCCAAATGCATCACTCAGCACCTGCTGCGATAGCGGCGTGAGGAACGGGTTGCCGTCAAGCGTAACCTGCGTACCCGACTGGAAGATCGGTGTCGCAGCCAGCTGCTGCGGAACGAACGACGACGTGAAGTGGCCGCGCCCATAAACCGTTACGCGCTCACTGAGGTCGTAGTGGCCAAGAGCAGTCGTCTGGTAGCGTGTCTGCGGCAACTGAATGTAGTTGACCGGCGCGTAGTTGTAGAAGTCGTTGCCCGGCCCGCTGCTGGTGTCGAATTCACGAATGTTGCCATTCTGGTCAAACGTAACACCAAAGCTGGTTGGCGAGAAATCCTCAAGAGCGCCCGAGAAGATCGAGGTGCCCGGAATACCCGACGAACCGCCGTTGTAAAGGTTGCCTTCGCCGTCATCGAACTGTGCAAAGAACGAGAAGTCGCGATCGCCCTGGAACAGTTCCTCACGATCCGTGTAGGCGAAGTTCAAGGTTACGTTACCGCGACCGTCTGCCGTGTTGGCACCAAGCGTGAGGTCTGTGCTCCAGATACCTGCGTCACCATCAAACGTCTGCTCGAAACCAGCGTTGATGTTCACGCCTTCGAAGTCGTCTTTCAGGATGAAGTTCACAACGCCTGCTATAGCGTCGGAACCGTATACAGCTGATGCACCGCCGGTCAGTACTTCGATGTTCTCGATCAAAGCATTCGGGATCGTGTTGATGTCAACAGATCCACCAGACCCGGTCGGTACAACACGTGTGCCGTTGATCAGAACCAGTGTACGGTTCGAACCAAGACCACGCAGGTTAACCGTTGCCGTGCCGTTACCCGGGTTGTTCGACGTACGGTCGAGACCAGGTACAGCCTGCGGCAGGGTGTTGAGCAGTGATTCGGTGTTGACCGTACCGGTCATTTCGATCTGCTCGACGCCTACCGTCGCAACAGGAGCGTTGGACGAAAAGTCCTTCTTTTTAATACGCGAACCGGTAACTGTAATCTCTTCGAGTTGATCGGCATTCTCTTCCTGAGCGAAAGCGCCCGGAGCTGCCGACATTCCGATGAGGCCAGCATTCACCGCAAGCGCGAGCTTGACAGCGTTTCTGACGTTCAAATTTCTTGCCATGAGAAAATCCCCTAGATTCTTCGATGATTTGCCAGCAACCCGCTGCATTCTTGCTACTGCTCAGTGTAATGACAGCTGCAAAAACCCAACGGCAAGCCGACAGGTTGGCAGAATATATACCATTAAGTGGGTCAATACCACATTGACGAAGAAGTGTTTTAAAACAACACAGGATTGGGCCATAAACCAAAAGGCAGGCGGTCTCTAAAGGTCTACTTTTAATAACTTATTGTTCTATATGCTAAAATCAATCTATGATTGAGTTCGAGCAGACAGTAGATGTTTGATGTATTTTTACAACATGACAACAGTCAGGCGCCGCCAGCCGGTACTGTTGCTGTTTCGCTACAAAAATCGCACGTTATGCACGCTGCGGCGACGGCCGGTCTGCCTTTGGTGTGATCGCACCTTCTCCGGGTGGTCACTAACGAGCAGCTGCTTTCCATCGACGCTCCAGACCTGTGTGAAGTGGCTATGCTAGACTTCTTGCGCCCAGGCATCGGACAAACAACGAAGAATGACACCGCTGCAATCCGTTTTGTGTACTGCGCTTCTGGCACTTGGCTTGCCCCTCCAGGCTAATGCGGAGACTCCCGGTAATGGCGCCCCGCTGTTTGCGAGCAACGATGTCCTTGACGTTACGATAAAGATGCCGGTCGACCGGATCATGTCAGAACGGCCAGCCGAAGAGGAATTGCCTGCAACGCTCATCTACACGGACGCTGACGGTGACACTGTTTCGCTGGAAATTGGCGTCAGGACCAGGGGGAAATATCGGCGGCAATGGCGCATCTGCCCGTTTGCACCAATGCGCTTCAATTTCAAGAAGGCTGAGGTCAAGGACACCCTGTTTGCGACCATCGATAAAATCAAGTTGGTATCACACTGTCGATCTGGGCGAGACAGTTACCAGCAAACGGTTCTCAGGGAGCACCTCGCCTATCGAATCCTGAACATCATTACAGACTACAGCTATCGCGTACGCCTGCTGCGAATCCAATATATCGATACCGAGAATGGCGACGTGAACGCAGATAATTTCGGGTTCCTGATCGAGCATCGCAGCCAGCTGGCGGAAAGGATGGGACTCGAGGTCAAAGACGTTGAAACCACAAATGTTGCAGACCTGGATTCGGTCCACACTAATCTCGGCTCATTATTCCAGTACCTGATAGGCAACACCGATTTTTCCCCGATCGCCGGTACGGCGGGAGAGCTGTGCTGTCACAACTACACGATTCTCGGGCAAACGGACGGGGCGCTGTTTGCTATTCCATACGACTTCGATATGTCCGGTTGGGTTAATGCTACCTATGCCACGCCCAACCCGAAGTTCGGATTGCGTAACGTCCGCGAGC
>JAIBDF010000191.1 GCA_024679535.1 Chromatiales bacterium | reverse complement strand
CTACGGCGTTGAGGCAGAGTTGAATACGGTTCATTATTGCGGCCAACGGTCGGGAGTTGATCTCTACGTCGGCTGGGTTGTTGGCAACGCGGAGTACCTGTCCCCAGCAGTACGCCGAAGATTACGAAGTCGAGTCCGTCCCGGATCCGTAACTTCCCCGACCTGCCTGACGTGGTCGGCAAAAACCAGCACCCCAGCCACCATATTCAATAGCGCGAACTGCACCACAGAACGCGCCTGCTGATTCCTGTAAAAAAAGAGTTTGCGCCATGGAAGCGGGAAGATGGCGCAGCGGTTACTTTTTACATAATGGATATGCACGTGTTAAGGAAAGGCGCATTAATATTGGTCGCGGTGCTGTTTGCGGGTTGCGAAATACTGCAGCCGCCCGTACCACCTCCGGTCGAGGAGTCGATTGAGATCGCCGTCGAGGAGCCGCCGGTGGTCGTCATTCAGCCGGAGCCGGAGCCGGAGCCGGTACCCGAAGTACCGGCACCGCCGCCGTTGCCGCCTGTCTCAATTGTCCTGACCAACAGCCAGCCTGCTTATGCCGATGTGGCGCGTGAGCTCGCCGGTCATTTCGACAACTACATGATTTACGATCTGGGCGCCGACAATCGGCCGCCCGTGTCGATCTTGCGGCTCATCAATGACTCTGAGCCCGGTGCTGTCATTGCCATTGGTTTACGTGCCGCCCAATCATCTATCGCGATGTCCAATCATCCGGTTGTTTTCAGCCAGGTGTTCAACTACAGGCACCATGACCTGTTGCAGGACAATAGCCGTGGCGTTGCCGCGCTGCCTCCGATTGAGGCGCAGCTGGCCGCCTGGAAGGAGGCCGATCCGTCTGTCAGGCGCATAGGACTCATCCTTGGCGAGGGTCACGAGGAACTGATCACCGAGGCCGAGATTGCGGCCCAACGGCACGACATTGAGCTTGTCGTTCAGGTCACACGTTCCGACCAGGAGACCCTGTATTTTTTCCGGCGCATGGTCCGCGATATTGACGGGTTCTGGCTGCTGCCCGATAACCGTGTCCTGAGTTCGCGAGTCTTGCAACAAATGCTCGCCGAGGCGAAGCAACAGCACGTTCCCGTATCGGTGCCCAGCGAATCAATGTTGTCCCTTGGCGCAATGATCAGCATGACGACGCAGGCGTCCGATATTGCTGCAACGATTGCGAAAGTCGTGCGCATGATCCAGGGCGGCGACATCAATAGTGTCCCTCCGATTACGCAATTGAGTGAAATCAGTGTCAAGGCGAAGAGTGCCGAGCAGGTGGTGACGCGATGAAGACGCTGCCCGACTGGCTGTGGTCCCGGTTGCGCGCGCTTCGCGAGCGGCTGATGAACTTCAGATTCCGTGGTAATGGCGGCAAACGTGTACTGGTGCACGAGATTCTGTCCATGCAGGTATTTACCGCCGCAATTTTCGGCGGTCTGGCAATTGCCAGCCTGTATTTCGGCGGCCAGTGGGTACTCCAGGATAATTACAGCCGCTGGGCCCTGCAGTGGACTGAAGAGCTGAATGAACTGGCCGCACCGCTGTATCTGGCCGAGGACAGCGAGGCACGCTTCCGCCTGGAAAGCTTTGTCGAGCGTTATCCGGAAATCGATCGCGTGTCGTACTTCGGCAAGGATGGATCTACGCTCTTCAATGTCGGTAGTGACGCGGACCTCGAGCCGGTCGCAGACCTCGGACAATCGAGGCTCGAAGATGCCGTCGAGTTGATTGGCCAGGATAAACCCTACCTGTTGCAGAGCGGTTTCCTGAATCCGCGTCAGTTCGAAATTCTCGCGCCTGTGTGGACGGAGTCGATGGCCGAAGATGACCTGTTCGGCTTCGACGCCAACAGTGCGGATGCGAGAACGCAGACGCACTTGCTCGGCTTTGTCGGTATCCAGCTCGATTTCATGATTTTCCACGACCGGTTGCTGAACAACATCAAAGGCGCGGTACTGGTTCTGATGGTCCTGATTTTCGTTTTCGCGCTCTTCGGGCGGCACGTGCTGCGCCGTGCACTATCGTCGATCTCCGACCTGCAGGCACCGATCCAGGAATTGGCGAAGGGCAATCTCGGCGTCAAATTCAATCCGGCGGAGCACCGGGAAATTTCGGACATCGTTGAAGCCCTGGAGACAACGGCGACGGCGCTCAGCGAGCGCGATGCCAAGCTTCTGGATATGGCTAACCACGACAGTCTGACCAGCCTGTTCAACCGGCGCCGCTTCGTCGAGGAACTCAAGCAGGAAACAATTGCCGTCATGAACAAGGGGCACATGAGTGCGGTGCTCTTCGTGGATCTCGATCAGTTCAAGTACATCAATGACTCGTGCGGGCACCAGGCCGGCGACCGCCTGATCCGCAAGGTGGCCGACGAGCTCGTACGCAGCGTCCGGGCCGACGACGTTGTCGCCCGGTTTGGCGGGGATGAATTCGCGATCCTGGTGCGCAAGACCACGATCAACGGTGCGCAATCGGCAGCCGAGACGATTCTTGCCAACATGCGGCGCATGGCCCATGTCGAAGACGGGCAGGTATTCCATATCCATTGCAGCATTGGCATCGCGATGATGGACGGTGATCATCTCTACTACGATGACCTGATCAACAAGGCTGACATCGCATGCCGCGATGCCAAGACGGCAGGCCGCAATCGCGCCGTTCTCTATGCACACTCGGACGAAACCCTGGAGCAGGATGCAGCCTGCGTCGGTTGGGTCAACCAGCTGCGCAACGCGCTCGATGACGATGGCTTCGAATTGAGGTTCCAACCGATCAATGACATTCACACTGGTGAAACGACGCATCACGAGGTGTTGATCCGCCTGCGTGGTGAGGACGGCAAGATAATTCCGCCCGATGCATTTCTCACGTCAGCTGCACGCTTTGGCATGATGTCCGAGATCGACTTCTGGATTATCGAGAATGCTGCGAAGGCCTACGCGCATTATTTGAAGAAGAACAATCCGCTCAAATTGTCCATCAACGTGTCAGCGAATGCATTCGAAAGCGACGACCTGGTGCAGCATGTCCGAGAGGTCCTCGACAAATATGACGTCAATCCTAACGACATTATCTTCGAAATCACCGAGAGTCTCGCTGTTCGCCACCCGCCGCACGTCGAGCAGCAAATCTCGGCGATTCGTGAGCTCGGTTGCGAGTTTGCCCTCGACGATTTCGGCACCGGCTACAGCTCGTTCAGCTACCTGCAACAGCTGCAGTTCGATTACATCAAGATCGACGGCACATTTGTCGTCGACCTGCTGAACAAGCCGGTCGACCAGAAAATGATCAAGCTGATTGCGGAAATCGGACACGAAGCTGGCATGAAAACCATCGCCGAGTACGTTCAGGACGCCGAGTCGCTGGCCTTGCTCGAGGAACTGGGCGTCGATCTCGCACAGGGATTTTTTGTCGGCAAGCCCGTCAAGGTACCGCGGCCCAAGCCGACGCCTATCTCTCTGGGCTATCACCGGCTCAAGCGGACTCACCCCTGAGGAGTTTCGTTACTGCGGACTGAAAATCCGCGCCTAACTAACGAACGCAGACAATGACCCTGTCCGGTCCTGCACGAGCGAGGGCGCAACAATCCCAAATAAACTCGCGTACCATCTACATGCTGGGGGTTTGGCCTCAATGCATCGCGAAGGCCAGAGTCATGGTAAGACAATGAAGAACCAGCAATTTCATCGCATGGGCGAGTGAGGCAAAACGTTTGCCGAGTCTTTTCAGTGAGTTAAAACGCCGTAACGTCGTTCGCGTAGGCACCGCCTATGTGCTCGTTGCCTGGCTGATTGCACAGGCCGGCGACCTTGCGGCCGATAACCTGCCGTTCCCGGAATGGTTCATGCCGATGCTGCTGGTTATTTTGTTACTCGGTTTTCCCATCGCGTTATTTCTTGCCTGGGCGTTCGAGTTGACACCCGACGGCGTCAAGAAAACCATAGAAGTCGACATAGATGCGTCCATTACGCCGGCGACAGGTCGCCGCCTGAATGGCGTCATCATCGCTGCGCTGACGTTGGCTGTGATCCTGTTGCTCGCGGATCGGGTTCTCACGCCGTCAAGTGAGGTCGTCGCGGTGCAAGAGACAGCGGCAGAGG
>JAIBDF010000210.1 GCA_024679535.1 Chromatiales bacterium | reverse complement strand
TGAAGGCGAATGAGAACTTCCTCAACCTGCAGAACGAACTGGTCGAAACAGAAAACTACCTGCAGTTCGCTCGGCGCTACTACAACGGGTCGGTTCGTGACTACAATACGATGACCGAAGCGGTGCCGAGCAATATCATCGCCAGTTCGTTTAACTTCAAACCGAAGGATTTTTTCCAGAAGTCTTCGGACGAGGCAGCGAACGTGCCGCTCGCCAGGTTCGGGACAGTCGAATGAAAAACCTGACTGCCGTACTCCTGCTGTGCCTGCCGTTCGCTACGTTCGCTGAGGAGCGCATTCTTAGTTTTCACAGCGATGTTCGGGTCTTCGCAGACGGCATGATCGAGGTTACTGAAACGATCAAGGTCCGGGCCGAGGGCAAACAGATTCGTCGTGGAATCTATCGCGATTTCCCGGTTGATTACGAAGATCGGCTTGGTAATAACTACAGGATCAAGCTGGAACCTCAGGCTGTGCTGCGCGATGGCAAGGCGGAGTCCTTTCACACCGTTCGCAGTGGCCGCGATATTCGCACGTACTTTGGTCGCTCCAACTATTTCATCGAGAACGGCGAGCACACTTACGTGTTTCGCTACCGTGCGAATCGCATGCTTGGTTTCTTCGATGAGCATGACGAACTCTACTGGAACGTAACCGGCAACAGTTGGGCGTTCCCGATCGACAAGGCAACGGCAACCGTGCGCCTGGAGTTCGATGCGCCGCGAGATCAGTTAATTGTCGATGGCTATACCGGTCGCATGGGATCCACGGCGCAGGAGTACGGCCGGTTTCTGGACGATGACGGCAACATGCAGTTCCAGGCGAATAAGGCACTGCCGGCATCTCATGGCATGACGATTGTCGTCGGGTGGCCGAAGGGGTTCGTCGATGAGCCGACCTGGGGCGACAGGGCGGGCTGGATCCTGAAAGACAATCGCAACGTCCTGACTGCCGTCGCAGGCCTCCTGCTATTGCTTGCCTACTACGTGCCTATTTGGTTGAAACACGGCAGGGACCCGGACGAAGGCATCGTTGTCACACGGTACCAGCCCCCCAAAGGCTTTTCGCCAGCGTCGCTGCGTTACATCCGGCAGATGTATTACGACAACAAGGTAATGACGGCTGCGATCGTGAATCTCGCTGTGAAAGGCTACCTGGAGATCGAGAAGAGCGGCAAGACGCATTCGGTGAGGAAAGTCGATACCGAGACGCTTAAGCCCACTATGGCGCCGGGTGAGAAAGAGCTGTTCGAGGCGATTTTCGCGGAAGACAATGTTGTTACGCTCAAGGATAGCAACCATGAAGTGCTCGGCAACGCACGCAAGCAACATAAAAAGTCTCTGCAGGAGGACTACAAGAGTCACTATTTCAAAACCAATGGCCTACTCAATCTGCCGGCAGTGGTTATTGTTCTGGTGTCGATGATTGTTTCTGTAAAAATCGGGAATGGGCCGACGGCATTTGTCATCGCCACGATAATTCTGTCGTTCCTCACAATGATTTTCTTCGCCATCATTATGAAACGCCCGACCATTCGCGGTCGTGAATTGCTGGATGAAATGCTTGGCTTCAAGGACTATCTGGAAATTGCGGAGAAGGACGAGCTGAACCTGCGCAATCCGCCGCAGAAAACGCCCGAGCTGTTCGAGGTCATGTTGCCCTATGCGCTCGCGCTTGGCGTCGAGCAAGAGTGGTCGGAGAAATTTGCGGAAGTTCTGGAAGCTATACGTAATCCTAATGGAGAGGGCTACAGTCCGTCCTGGTACAACGGGCAATGGAATACTTCGAATTTGTCCAAGGCAACTAACGGCTTATCCAGCGGCCTGAACTCCGCTGTCGGTTCGTCAGTGTCGCCGCCCGGCTCTTCGTCCGGTGGTGGCGGCGGCGGGTCGTCCGGTGGCGGTGGTGGCGGTGGGGGTGGTGGCGGCTGGTAATGGCCGTCACACGCATTCGTAACGTATGATGTCGCGATGCAAAATCTAACACTTATCCAGTCGATCCTGCTTTTTGCAGTTCCGGCAATATTCGCCATTACCGTGCACGAAGCAGCGCACGGATACGCAGCCCGGCATTTCGGTGATCGCACGGCAGAAGTGCTTGGGCGGTTAACGCTGAATCCGCTCAAACATATCGACCCGATCGGCACCGTACTGGTGCCACTCGGCCTGCTGGTCATGTCCAAGACAACGGGTGCACCGCTGGTGTTGTTCGGCTGGGCCAAGCCTGTTCCGGTCGGGACGCGTAACCTGCGGAATCCGCAGCGCGATATGGCTATCGTCGCTGCCGCAGGTCCGGCGTCGAACCTGGCAATGGCCACGGGATGGACCATCCTGCTTGCGGCTGCCAATGCGATGGGCGACACGGTACCGATGGCCGAGCCACTCGCCTACATGGCGTACTTCGGCCTGTTCTTTAACGTGATACTCGCCGTATTCAACATGATGCCGATTCCGCCGCTTGATGGCGGCCGCGTTGTGAGCGGGCTGCTGCCGCCACGCGCAGCCATGAGCTTCGACCGGATTGAGCCGTTCGGCATGTTCATTATCATCGGTTTGCTGGTGTCGGGCCTGTTATGGCAGATCGTTGGTCCGGTTGTCGGTGTCGTCATCAATTTCTTTCTCGCGCTATCGGGACTGTAACCAGCCGATAGCTCTTCGAACTTGCAACTTTTAGCATGATCTGTGCATCTAAACTCTAAATTCCACGGGGAGTAATAATGACCATCAAGCGCAGAGAATTCCTTGGCCACATGGCAGCAGGCAGCGCGATACTGACGATGCCTGCATTCCTGCAGGGCTGCGGTGTCCAGACCGCAACAGCCGTTAGTGGCGCGACACCCGAAAACCCGTTCATGACATGGTTCGGCGTGGACCAGGCGACGACCGCACGGGTCATGTCCGAGCTGACCGCGAGTGGTGCGGATACCGCCGACCTGTATTTTCAGCATTCACGTACCAATTCCCTGACGCTTGAGGACGGCATTGTCAGCGCCGCCAATTCAAGCATCGAGCAGGGTGTCGGCCTGCGCGTTGTTGTTGGCGAACAGACGGGTTATGCGTTCACTGAAGATCTCACAATGCCGTCGATGCTGGCCGCGGCGCGCACCGCCTCAGCGATTGCATCGGGTAGCGGCGAGGTCGCACCGCAGTCGTTTAACCCGTTCGGCGCGGGCAATCTCTATCAGACCAGCGTTCCCTGGAGTGACGTCGGCATCGACCAGAAGCTGCCGGTGCTCAAGTTCGTTGAAGAGAAAGCCAAGTCGATGGATCCGTCGATCGACAAGGTCGCCGTGTACT
>JAIBDF010000173.1 GCA_024679535.1 Chromatiales bacterium | reverse complement strand
TTTTCTGCAACACGTCGACACCGCGATGGTTCGCGAGCTTATTAAATAGCGACCGTCTGCTTCGGGTCGGAAGCAGCGCTTTCGTCCAGGCAAGCCGGGATACGCAATATCTCAGCCATAGCTGAACACGTCGAGTTTATTGCCGTCCAAGTCACGGAAGTACGCCGCGTAGAAGCCCTCACCACCTTCAGCGCGCAAGCCAGGAGGGCCTTCGTCGGAGCCGCCCAGGTCAATTGCCTTCTTATAGATCCGATCGACCTGGTCGTGCGATTCGGCCGCAATTCCGGCCATCGCGCCATTGCCCACCGTTGCCGGTTGACCATCATAGGGCGTCATGATGCAGAGCATCGGTTTGTCCATTGCTGCGGCCCATGCATAGCCTCGATCGCCAAATTCCATCATGCGAGTAACGCCCATTTCCGCAAGCAGTTCGTCGTAAAACGACGCGGCGCGAGCGAGGTCATTGGTACCAAGAACAACATATCCAATCATCGGGATTTCCTTCGGGGTAATAACTGTGTTTGATTAATAGTTTGGCGACTTATTGCTAGCGCCGTTCGTATGCAATGTTGGCGGGATAAATTACTTTTGGAGTTGCCTGACGTCCGCCAAGGATCATAAGCCGACATTCTAGCTCATTCTTCTCGAACGGCTGCTTTGGGGCGATTAGCGGACATTCCCCAGGCCGGATTTCGACGATCCATTGAATCCGCACCGATACCGGACGTTCAGAGCTGCCGAATAGGCTGAATTTGAACGGCGGCTAACGGCCAGTACCAGTCATTCTAGCTCTCTCGATTCACGCAAGTTTGCGTAAGTCAGTCGTCGATCACGTTGCCGTCGTCATCAAGGAAACCACGAGCGTTCACGAGATTGCCATCTGAGTCACGCATGAGATCGCACGGGATTTCCTCGTCCTCGATGCGTTTTAGCTCGTCGAGTTGCCGTCGCAGGGAGTCGCGCCAATCGGCGGCGGAGTCGCGATCCTCGTCCATGGCATAGCGGCACTCGAACTCGGCTTCCATGAGTTGCCGCTCAAGTTCCGCTCGTCGGAAAGACGGCGGGATCATGCCGGTGCAAGTCGTGAACTCGCACATTGGGTGACACGGCTCGAACAGCGTTTCGTCCGACTCCCGCTTGAACACAACGTCACGCGGGTCAATTGGCTTGCGGCAGATGTGACACCGGACGGGCGAGTCCTCGCCGTGATCGCCACGGGCGAGCCGATCCCTGTGAAGCCGGATTGACTCGACGATACTCTGCAACTCGTGGTCACGCGTGTTCTCGATGTTGTCGATTGCGTCGAAGAGTTGCGCTTCGAGGATCGCGAGCCTGCGCTTGATGTCGATTGAGTTCAAGACTGTCCTCCGTCGATGATGGTCAGCTTGTCCTTGCTTCCCTTGGGGAACCCGCGGCATTCCGCTTTCGGCCGAGAGCGGAAGCTATTCAAAGAAGTTTGCGTTTAAAAACAGAACTGTAAAAATCACCAAAAGCAGATTTGATTAATGCTTTTTCTTCTTCCGTTGCCGCTGCGCGTTCATTTATAACTGGCCTGTATAGTCTCACCAGTTCCGTCTCGCGAGCTTTGCATTCCTCTAAAGGAGTTGGCGCGAAGTACAAATCGAATCGGGCCCCTGGTAATTCTTCCCGGACGAACTCCTGAAAGAATCTGATCTTGAAGTCGTTCGGAGAATGCATTTGAAATTCAATCGAGTAGTCAGTGACTCGTTTGCGAATAGAGTTCGTCCTGCCAAGGTAGATTCGATGCCTAATCTCGTTGCAGACAAGAATCCAGAAATAGCACCCGGCTTCATCGGGGAGCCGCTCTGCGATTTCCTTGCGACCCAGCATTTCGAGATCGACTTTCGGCAGTAGGAGCTTAAAGTCCTTGCTAAAGGTAGCTTCTAATTCTCCATGCAGTCGATAATCGTGTAATCCCATCGGACTTGAAGTTACCTAGATGCTAGCCATCTTAATTAAACCCGAATAGTCACGCCGTTACTGATTTAACGGCCGCTTCACGCCCTGAGTCATTCAGTCAAGCAGCTTCTGCTGTTTTGAGCAAGGGCGATCCACGATCCTGTAAAGCTTTAAGGTACCGGGCTTCGTCGTACGGTGTTCGGGTTTTCCAGCATCGATACAAGATGCGGATCCACTTGAACGCCAGTGCTCTGACAGCCGCCTGGTGCGAGCAGCCTCTTGCTCGTTGCTGATGATAATACAAGCCAGCCCAGTACGACTTGTTGATAGTCTGCGCGGCCCATTCCACGAACGTCTGTCGCAAGAACGTCGGGCATTGCCAACGCCAGTGTATCCAGGTCGACTGACCACTGCGCTGCGTGACGGGGGCAATGCCACCGCATTTTTGTACTTCGGCCGCGTTATTGAAGCGCTCGCGCTGCTCACCGAAGGCAACCATCAGGCGCGGCGTGAACACCGGCCCGGCGCCCGGCAACGGATCGAACAGCTCGTAGTCGGGGTGCTGCGGTGCCAGTAAAGCGATCTTTGCGTCGTACTGCTTGATGCACTCAAGCATCACCTCGAGCTGTGCCGCCAGGGTCAACACCCGCAACCGGTGAGGCACGATCACGGCTTCATCTGTTGTCAACGGCATCGCCGACTTGATCGCCTTGATCCGCCGTTCGAGCAGGGCCTTGCGGTTCATGTTGTGTTCGCGGAAGAACCTCTCGAGCGTTGTCCGGCGAGCGCGCCGGACCTGGGCTAGTGATGGCCAGCGCCGCACGAAGTCACAGAACAGCCGCGTGTCGATGCGATCGAACCACTCAAGTGCCTGTGGGTAGTACTGTTTTAGCGTGTTCCTCAAGCGGTTGGTGATACGGACCCGGTCGTTCATCAGCTGCCGGCGTTGCTCGACCAGCGTCATCAGTGTGCGCATCTCAACGCTCTGCGGCTGCAACGGCTTGAAGTGCTCGGCATGTGACAGCAGCAGCTTCAGGGCAAACTCGGCATCCGTTGGATCGTCCTTGGCGCCGCTGAGCGTGAACGTCCTGCGGTAGCTTGCCAGGCCCGCCGGTTCGATCGGGAAGATGACGAAGAAGTCATACTTCTGCAGCGCGTTGATGATCGGCCCCTTCGAGAGTTCCAACGCAATCGCGATCGGACCACCGAAGCGGCGATGTAACGAGCGGGCCCACTCATCAAGATCTTCTGCGCGGTGCCGAACCTGGCTGGCTCGGCGGCGACCGGTTGCCATATCCTGGACACAAACATCGTGTTTCTTGTCAGCCCAGTCGATACCAATGACTGCGGTGTACTGCGAGAACTCTGTCTGCACAACTCATCTCCTAAGTGGTAAGTTAAGCACTCGGGACATGCATGCATGAGCTCTGCGAAGGCAATATAGGTGAGCCGGTTACGCGGCGATCCCTGAGTATTCGTTGTCGAGCTCAAGCGCACCTGTAGGCTCGAAACCAAAGCGGTAAACATCGCGTGTTTGGGTCACTATATTCGTAGCCTACGGGTGCATGTCCCCCTCACCGACAGCTACCTGCCGGCTGTCTCTTAGTATCACTGAGGGAGAGACTGACTATCTATAATGGGTCACAAGCAGTCTGTCATGAATCTACCACATGAGTGTCTGCTTTCCGCGTCTTAGCGGACGTTGGCGTTCTTCAATATCTGAGTGTTCTGCGCTATAGCTAATGCAGGTAGGCTGGTGAAGGTGGTTCCGACACCAACTTTTCCGCCATGCTCAATAATCCTCCACGTGGAGGATTCTCATACGTGTCGGACTGTTCTTCGTCTTCGACATCGCGTGAGTGGTACCCGCACTGCGGGACAGCAACACCGTCCGGCCGCATGAAATACCAGCGATCCTGAAAGTCTTTCTCAATACGGAAGTCGCCCTCGTGTACCAGCGTGTGATGCTTCGTGCAGAGCGACATCAGGTTATCGAGGCTTGTTTCACCACCGTTCGACCAGTGCTCGACATGGTGGCTGTGCAGGTAGCGGTGATTATTACAGCCCGGGAAAGTGCAACAGTTGTTGTCCCTCGCACGCAGCGCCCTTTGGATTGCCGCGGGTACAACGCGTGTCTTGCGCCCGATACTCAATGGTTCACCGTGGTCATTCTCGGTGATGATCACAGTCTTACTGTCACAGCAAAGTCGCTTCACTGATTCTAGCGGCAGCGCCGAACGACCGTCGCCACCGCCTAGTGCAGACTGGTCAACGTGAACTGTCACAAGGTAGTTATCACTCGCAGAACTTTCGCCACCGCCGCCCGACAGGTAGTCGCTAACCATGCTCGTGAACGCATCTGCCTGCCGCGTTGACCAGGACGCATCAGCAAGGTCCGGTACGTGTAACACCTCATCATCGCGCGCCCTGTCCAATGCCTTCTCAAGCAACTCCCCGGTGTCCATTGGCAGTTCGATGGTAACGACCATCATGCTGCGCTGATGATCACGCCGAACTCGCAACGACCGATTGGCATAGGCACGTGCGGCACTGTCGATGGAATCCTCGCGCCCGCACCGAAGTTCCCGGCACCGGGCTTCGACATGAGCCGTCGTATGCCGCAAAGCAAAATCGACCAGCGCAACCTCGTTCTCTCTTGTCGCAACGCGCGTCATAGCACGCACCTTTGAGTACGACAGCTCGCCCGTGGAGAAGGCTGCGGCAATTTCTGGCAGCGTCTTTAGTGCATGTGCTGCCCGTACCTTCTCCAGCGCCGTCGTCATGCTGAGATCACATCGCCAGGCCAGCCACTCGGCACAGTTCTGCAAGCCCCATTTCAGCCATCCGGCACGCTCGTCAAACTCGCGAACGAGTACAAGCAACTCGTAGGTTGCCGCATTAATGCGGGTGCAGAGTGAGACGATATTACGGTCGAGTTCTTCGATGGGGGCTACAGGCCTCATGACAGCTCCTTGTCATTGGAATAGACCTGTAATTATATACAGTGAAAAACGAAAAAGCAAGTAAAAACAATATGTTACACGCTAAACAGCCCGCAAATACCAGTCGAAGTCCTGTTGGGCAATCTTGTTGTGGTATTGCTCCGCCTCATAGCGCCTGACCATTGCGTAATAACGGCAGTAGTCCTCGCCGAGGTACTCGGGTAGCACCCTGCTACGCTGGAATTTGTCGATGGCTGCTTCCCAGCGATTCGGGACTTTTAGCTTGGGCGTAATCTCCTGACCCTGTTCAATCATTTTGCCCGGGTCGATACGGTTCTTGATACCGTAATGGACACCTGCCGCGACCGCCGCCATGAC
>JAIBDF010000081.1 GCA_024679535.1 Chromatiales bacterium | reverse complement strand
CCCGCGACGACGAGACGCCGGGCGCCATTGTCTACGGCCTGCTGCACCTGTATCTCGAGATGGCCGACTTCCTGGCTACGGTGGACCTCGACAGGCAGGCCCGGCTTGCCGAGGAGTTCCCGAATGCGCGACTGACGTTTCCCAGCGCGCCCCCGCCCGGCGGTCGGATTAAGAAACAGGTGGACGGTCTCGGCAGTCATTAGCCGATGCTACAATGCGCGGGTCTCTTCTCGCAAAATGGCAGGCGAATGCTGGAACTGGGTGTCAAGTTTCTGATCAGCTATTTCATCGGTTCGTTGATGGGCGCGATGATCGTTGGCAAGTTACGCGGCGGAATCGACATCCGCACGATGGGAAGCGGCAATGCGGGTGGTACCAACGCATTTCGCACACAGGGAGTCCTGTTCGCGCTTGGCGTGGTCATCGTCGATGTAGGCAAAGGTGTTATCGGTGCCGGCGTCGTGCCCGGCCTCGACATCCCGTTCGTGGCGCGGGACCCCGAAATCTCGCGCACGTGGCTGACGCTGGTCTGCGCAGCGGGTGCAGTGCTTGGCCATGTCTGGCCGATCTATCATGGTTTCAAAGGCGGCAAGGGTGCTGCGACGCTGATCGGGACGCTGATCATTCTGGCACCCAAGCTGATTATCGGCGTGTTGCTGGTATGGGGGTGGGTCCTCGTTATGACTGGCTACGTGGGCCTGGCGACAATGACCGCCGCAACGGCGCTGCCGGTCTGGCTGGGCCTTAAACACCTGCCGGACAACCAACCCCTTTTTATCTATCTGACGGTAATGGCCTTGTTTGTCATTTACTGGCATCGCTCCAACATCCGGCGCATGCGAGACGGAGTAGAGCATCGCAATGTGAGGGTCATGTTGTTCAAGTCAAGGGAATCGACTGGCGCCAATGATCAATCTTGACGCGGATGCTATCCGGCAATCGTTGGGAGAGCGTGTTGGCTCAAGGCTGGCCGCCTTCAAGGCATTTCCCGAAATCACCTCGACCAACAGCTACCTGATGCAACAATCTGCGCCAGCTCCAGGGCAGCTGCACGTTGTGATCACCGATAACCAGACGCAGGGTCGCGGGCGCCATGGACGGACCTGGCAGTCGCCGCCGGGCTCCGGTCTCTGCCTGTCGCTGGCCTACTCGTTCGAGCAGCAACCTGCCGTCCTGTCGGCACTGACACTGGCGCTCGGTCTGGGGGTTATCGATGCGCTTGAAAGCCTTGGCGTGACCGGTGTACAGCTAAAATGGCCGAATGATCTGGTCGCCGCCGACGGCAAGCTCGGTGGCATCCTGACTGAGACACAGGGGCGAAGCGCAGGCGAAATCAGTGTGGTAACGGGCGTCGGACTCAACGTTGATCTTGGTACGAAACCAGACTTCGGTAGTGAACCAGGCTGGACGAGACATGTCAGTGATCTGGCGGGCATTGTTGGCGACGTTCCCTGTCGTGACGAACTGGCTGCGCGCCTGATCAACCGTCTGGGCGAAACCTTTTTCGAATACGAAGCCGGCGGGTTTGGGCGCTTTATTCACAAGTGGCCGGAACGAGACTGGCTGTTTGGCCGCGAGGTAACTATAGATACGCCACAACGCCAGGTAACCGGCATCGGTGCGGGTGTTGACGGTGATGGCGCGCTGTTGGTCGATAAAGGTGCGGGTGCCTGCAGTCGGATAACGTCGGGATCGGTGGTCATCGCCGGGGCGAGAGGCGCTGTCGAATGAAAGCCCTGCTAATGGATGTCGGCAATACCCGGATAAAATGGGGTGTGTCCGAGAACGGCGAGATTCGCAAGACTGGCCACATTTCTCAGGAGCGAATTCGGGACGGCGGCCTGCAGGCACTAACCACCAGGATTCCCCGCCGCGTTGACGAGGTGTTCATAAGTAACGTGGCGGGAACCACTTTCGCGACGCGCCTGTCGGGTGTTGTCAATGCGCATTGCGATCGCACTGTGCGCTTTGCGCGCAGTGAGCGCAGTGGTTGGGGTGTTACGAACAGCTACACGCAACCACGCCGGATGGGTGTTGATCGGTGGGTCGCGATGATCGGTGCCTGGGCCGAAGTCGAGGCGGCGTGCCTGGTTGTCGATGCGGGCACAGCCATAACGATCGATGCGGTTGATGGCGACGGCCAGCATCTTGGCGGCCAGATCATCGCCGGTGTGGCGACGATGGCCAGCGCTTTGACCGCAGCTACCAGCGATATTCCGGCCGTACGCCCGGCGCCGGGACGAGGTGACACTGACCTTGCAATGTTCGGGCGTAATACGGCGGCCGCGGTTCGCGAGGGCGCTCAGAATGCGGTAGTCGGAGCAGTCGACCGGGCGATACGGACCTTGCAATCAAATGCTTATGAGCCCGTCGTTGTCTTGACCGGTGGAGACTCGTCGCGCATCCTTAACGCGCTTTGTGAAACACCGTTGCATCGTCCGCACCTGGTTCTGCAGGGACTTGCACACATGCTGGAAACCGCTCGATGAAAAATCTGCTGCTGCTGTTGATACTTGCGAACGTGCTGTATTTCATGTGGGGCTGGTTCAGCAATGAGGACCCGAAGTCCGGTGTTGCCGTCGTTGAAGAAGCAGATCTCGGGCCATCGCTCCAGGTGACGGCAGGACAAAACAGCGAAGCGCTCGCCAGTGTTGGCGCCGTGCTGGGTTCCGGGGAACCCTCTGATCTCGCGGCCGTTGTCGGCCGATCCTGTGTGACGATCGGCCCTCTCAACAATAGCGGTGACGCCGACTCAGCTGTTCTTGAGTACAGCGACGCAGGAATGAAGACCGTCTTGCGCAGGGCAAGGGGACAGATATTCGTCGGCCATTCTGTGCAGGTACCGAATATTGCCAGCCGCCAGGATGGACGCGACATCATTGGCAAACTCGGCGAGCAAGGGCTGGATGATGCGTTCATTGTGGGTAATGATGAAGATGGATACGCGATCGCACTTGGCATCTTTGGCAATGCCGAAAATGCCGAAAAGGTTGAGTTGCAGGCCAGGGCCGCCGGGTTCGAGGTCGTTATCTCGCCGATGACGCGGGACGGCGATATATTCTTCGTCGATATTGGATTGCCGCCCGGTAAAGGTGCCGGGGCGATCGTCGAGAAGTACGGCGAAGACCAGGTCGCACTGCGCGATGCGGCAACCTGTCCGCAGTAATTCCGCTCCAGGCCCTTGTCAGGGGCCTGCAAAAAACTAATAATTCGCCACCCTCAGCCGGAATAGCTCAGTTGGTAGAGCAGTTGATTTGTAATCATCAGGTCGCGGGTTCGACTCCTGCTTCCGGCACCAGATATCAATAGGCCCCTTTCGGGGCCTTTTTTTTGAGAGTGCCCGGGTCAGTCTTCCGGGCGGTCCTGGAAAGTGTGCTCGAGCATGTATTCTGCGGCCGCATCGACGACGTCATCCGCGAGCTGTGTTTTGCCGCCGCGTGCGGGCATTTCAAAATAACCGGTCCTCGCATGCTCCATCAGGACGCCTTGCCAGAGGCTTGAGCGCCCCTGCCAATCCTTTGGCTGGCCTTCGCGCGGGGCCCCCAGCATGCCCGTTTCGTGGCAGGCCGCGCAGTGTTCGTCGTAGGCAGCTTTGCCATCGATAACTGCAACTGGATCAATCGCGGATGAGGCAGCGGTCTCGCTGCCATTGTGTGCACAGGATACCAGTACGAATCCGGCGGCGATCAGGAAAGCGGTCTGTCTCATAACGTCACCTCTATGGCTACTATGCTCGTCTTTCGGCCTGTCGCCAACAATACGCATTCCTGCCTACGATGCGCATCGAGTACGCAGTGTCGCGGGGCCCGCGCCCGGCGACGGCGGAGTCACACCGGGTCCTGCTCGCCGAGAAACTCTCCCAGCAGGCGAAACTCATCGGTGCGCCTGCTGCCCTTGCGCCACACGAGCCCGATTGTTCGATAGCTGCGTTCTCCCAGCGGCCAGAGCTTGACCGACGTGTTTCGCAACAAAGTCGAGTCACGCGCCATCTCGGGAAGAAACGTGATGCCGAGATCGGCGTCCACCATTTCAATGAGCGTCAACAGGCTGCTGGCGCCGAAACGACGGACTTTCTGGGTGTCGCGAAGACGGCAGGCGGCGAGTGCGTGTTCCCGCAGACAATGGCCGTCCTCCAGCAACAGGATGCTGTCGGAATCCAGCCGGTTGTATCGATAGTTCTTCGGGTCGACGCGGTCGGTGCCCTCTCGGCAGGCAAGACAGAATTCGTCCCTGAACAGCGGCATCTCCTCGACGCCCTGCATTTGCCAGGGCAGGGCGAGCAGCAGCAAATCGAGCTCGCCATCCATCAGGCGGCGGTAGATGCGCTCCGTCTGGTCTTCGGCGAGTAGCAGTTCAAGCTCCGGGAAGCGCTTGCGAAGTCGGGGTAATGCGTCGGGCAAAACGAATGGGGCAATGGTCGGAATGACGCCGAGCCGCAACTGCCCGGATAGCGGTTCGTTTTGCCCGCGGGCGATTTCGCAAAGGCTGTCTACATCACGTATCACCAGTCGCGCCTGAACCGCGACCTCCTGTCCGGTGGCGGTGACGGTAACATTCCGATTTGTGCGGTCGACCAGTTGCGTGCCGAGATTTGCCTCGAGTTCCTGGATCGCGTTACTGAACGCAGATTGGGAGACAAAGCAGCGATCCGCAGCGCGCCCGAAATGCTCCGTCTCGGTCAGGGCGACGAAGTACTGAAGCTGTTTGAGCGTTGGTGTTCGCATAATCGACAAAATCGAATAGTATGACCTAATTAAACCATTTTATATTCAACTTGAAAAGCCTCAGACTAAGCGCCATACAGATTGATGAGAAGAACAGAATGCCTGGATGCTTTGCAGCATGCTGGCCTAACCGGAAACAACCATGAATAAGGAAATAACGATGTTCCAGAATCTTGAAGGCAAACGTATCCCTGACGTTACGTTTCGCACTCGCCAGAACCACGAGTGGGTAAACCTCACCAGCGAAGAGATTTTCGCCGGCAAGTCGGTTGTCATCTTCTCTTTGCCGGGCGCGTTCACACCGACCTGCTCGTCATCGCACGTGCCGCGTTACAACCAGCTCGTGCCGACGTTCAGGGAACAGGGCATTGACGAGGTAATTTGCATCTCGGTCAACGACGCGTTCGTCATGAACGAGTGGAAGCGCTCGCAGAATGCAGATCGCGTGACGTTCCTGCCCGACGGTAACGGTGAGTTTTCGGACGGCATGGGCCTGTTGGTCGGGAAGGAAGACCTCGGCTTCGGTCGTCGCTCGTGGCGTTATTCGATGCTGGTCCGCGATGGCGTCATCGAAAAGATGTTCATTGAGCCCGAAGAGCCGGGCGATCCGTTCCACGTGTCCGATGCAGATACGATGCTCAAGTACCTGGACCCGAGCTGCGAATTCCCGTACGACGTCAGCGTGTTTTCACGTGAAGGTTGCCCATTCTGCGTTCGGGCGAAGGGCCTTCTGACAGACGCGGGTATCGAATTCGAAGAGCTGGTTCTGAACCGGGACTACACGGACAGAACCCTGCGCGCTGTGTCGACCAACACGACCTATCCCCAGGTGTTCATCAATGGGCAGCTGATCGGTGGTTCTGACGAGCTTGCTGACTGGCTGACCAAGCGCGCAACGCGCAACGCTGCATAATCTCCCCCCCTGATTGTGCTTGCGGGCCGGGCGGGTGAGAACCCGTCCGGCTTTTTTGCTTTGCCGGAAAGAACTCGACTCGATCCCATAGGGGTCCGATTCTGGCTATTTTGAGCCAGGCCGGGGCGTATACTTTGCTCTATGAATAGCACCGCCACGAGCAATGAAGTTTACGAGCGAGCCCGGTTATCTCGGGACGCACGCTTTGACGGTCGTTTCTACGTTGGCGTTCGAACGACAGGAATCTACTGCCGGCCGGTCTGTCCCGCAACACCACCCAAGAGTGAGAATGTCACCTTCTACCCGACTGCAGCGGCGGCCAGCGAGGCGGGCTACCGACCGTGCCTGCGCTGCAGACCCGAGTGTGCACCAGGAACTCCCGCCTGGGCGGGTACGTCCACCACGGTGCAAAGAGGATTGCGCCTGATCGCCGACGGCGCGCTTGACGATGGCAATGTTGAACGCCTTGCCGACCGGCTCGGCGTCACGAGTCGTCACCTGCGTCGCTTGTTTACAAAGCACGTGGGTGCCAGTCCACTGGCAGTAGCGCACACGCAGCGACTGCATTTTGCGAAGCGACTGATCGACCAGACGGCACTATCCATGCAGGAAATTTCGGTCGCAGCGGGATTCGGGAGCGTTCGACGCTTCAACGACACGTTTCGCAAGACCTATGGTCGTACGCCGCGTGAGCTGCGCCGGGGCCGGGAATCGACGGCCACGACAACGTCGCTAAGTGTCCTGCTGCCCTATCGGCAACCCTACGGTTGGCGTGAGTTACTTGAGTTCTTTGCGGGGCGGGCGACCCCCGGTGTCGAAATCGTCGCCGATGGACGCTATTTGCGGTCCATCAAGGTCGGTGACGAGTGCGGGCTTATCGACGTGAGCGACAGTGAAGCTGCGTTGTCGTTGACCGTGCATGGCATTGGGACTGCTTCGCTGTTTTCGATCGTACAACGATGTCGCGGCCTGTTTGACCTCGATGCCCCAATCGACGATATCAGTAGAACCCTGTCAGGCGACTCCGTGCTGCGGGGATGGCTGAAGGCGTGCCGGGGTCTCAGGGTGCCGGGGGCATGGGATGGATTTGAACTGACAGTCAGAGCAATTCTCGGACAGCAGGTTTCGGTCAAGGCAGCAACGACATTTGCGGGCCGTATTGCCGGGCGGTACGGGGAGCGAATCGGCGTGCCCGTTGCGGACCTGCCGAACGCGCCGGATCGCTTATTCCCTGCACCGCAAAAACTTATGCGGGCGCGGCTCGAAAATCTGGGCGTGATTCGCAGTCGCGCGCAGACGATTCGGGACCTGGCACGCGCGGTGGTTGATGGTTCGCTCAGCTTCGACCAGGCGCAGGATATAAATGAGCATCGCGCCGCGTTGCTGTCAATCAAGGGCATCGGCGAATGGACCGCCGAATATGTCGCGATGCGCGCGCTCAAGAACCCCGATGCGTTTCCCGCATCGGACCTGGGACTGTTGCGGGCGTTCGACGGTCCTGATGGCGTGCGGCTGCGACCGGTGGAACTGCATGCGCGTGCAGAAGCGTGGCGCCCATGGCGTGCGTATGCGGCATTATTGACTTGGGGCTCTGAAAAGGGAGCTGGAGGCTGACTATGTACTACTGCTATCTGGATACGCCAATCGGCGAATTGCTGTTGGCTGGCGAGGAGGGCGCGCTGTCGATGATTGGGTTCCCCAAAGGTTCAATGCGCCGCGAGCCGGAGGCCGACTGGATTTTTAATGAAAAGCCCTTAGCCATTGCCTGCACTCAGCTCAGTGAGTACTTTGCCGGTCGGCGCAAGGCATTCGATCTTTCGTTGAAACTCAATGGAACGGAATTTCAGGTCAGCGTACTTGAGGCATTGCAGGATATTCCGTACGGGCAAACCACAAGCTACGGAGAGATCGCGAAACGCATTGGCAGACCGAAAGCCGTGCGCGCCGTCGGCGCTGCAAACGGCCGCAACCCCATTCCGATCGTCATACCCTGCCATCGGGTTATCGGCAGCACCGGTGATCTCACCGGATTCGGGGGTGGTCTAGATACCAAAGAGGCGCTGCTCAGGCTCGAAGCCGAACACACTCAAGACCTGTTATAGCCTCTTATTCTGCAGTGCCCTGAGCGCGTCCGACGGTGCAACGCCCTCCTGAACGAGGCTGTCGGGCTGCAGCGTCGTGAATCGCGATTCAAGCGGCAGCACCCCGGCCCAGACGGGTGTGTCCAGATCGCAGGACTCATCCTCAGGCATCTTGTCAGAGATCTTGGCCGAAGCGGACTCAATGTCGACGGCAATGACGCCGGTCATTTTGAACTCATTTTGCAGAGACTCTCTCAACTCGGCGCTGCGTCCCGGCATGGCGTGTTCGTTGATAACGTGCAGCGCCCGCTTTTTTTCCTCCAGTTCATCGACGAGCCGCGCTTGGCCGAAGACCGTGACGGAACGATAGTTCATGGAGGATGCGAAAGCGGAGCGCGCAAACACCAGCCCATCCAGCAACGTGATGTTGATGCAAACCTTGCCTGTGCCCTCAAGCATACGAATCACGCGCGCCTTGCGAGCGCCATGCAGAAACACGGTTTCGCCTTCGCGGCCGTAAAGCATGGGAACAACAACCGGGTCACCGTCCTGAACGACGGCGACATGGGCGACCAGTCCTGCATCAAGAACTGCATGCACGGTGTCCTTGTCATACGCCGCTTTCTCGCGCAGCTGACGCACCTTGTTTTGTTTACTGACATCGTATTCGGTGGACACCGGAATCCTCCTTACAGGAATTTGGGCGCGAGAAAAAGTGCGACCAGCGACACAAGGAATATGCCTACGATATTAAGCATCATACCGGCTCTCACCATTTTGGGAATGGTCAACATTCCGGAGCCGAAGACGATCGCATTGGGCGGTGTCGCAACGGGCAGCATGAACGCACAGCTTGCCGCGAACGTCACGGGTACGGCCAACACAATTGGATCAAAACCGGACTCAATCGCAATCGCGCCGACGACCGGCAGGAACGTCGCAGTCGTCGCGATGTTGCTGGTGAGTTCGGTGAGAAAGATAATCATCGCTGCTGCGACGATGACAACCGCTGCGACCGGCAGCGCACCAACTGCCTGCAGACTTCCGCCTAACCACTCAGCCAGGCCGGTACGCGTAACAGCACTCGCCAGTGTGAGGCCGCCACCGAACAGTATCAGTACGCTCCACGGCAGTTGTTCCGCATACGTCCATCGCAACAGCAATGGATCATGCTTGTCGCCGCTCGGTATCAGGAATAACGCGATTCCGCCAGCCATGGCAATGCCCGAGTCGTCGAGGGCCTCCAGGCCGGGAACGGTCACCAGCAACGGCCGGCTTATCCAGGTCAGCGCCATCAAAACAAATACGATTGCGACGCGTGTTTCCGGGACGGTCATGGCGCCCAGTTCTTCCTTCAGTTGCCGCAGTGTCGCGCGGCTCTCATCGGATGTTTTGAAATCGACTTTGAAAGCGAGGCGCGTGAGAACGAGCCAGGCAATCGGCAGCATCATGGCGGAAAGGGGAAGGCCAACCAGCATCCAACGTGAAAAATCGATCTCGGTACCGTAGGTCTCCTGCATAAAAGCAGCGAGCATGGCGTTGGGTGCGGTGCCGACCAGCGTTGCCATGCCGCCGATTGTGGCCCCGTAGGCGACGCCAAGTAACAGCGAATACTGGAAATCGTCCTTGCGCTTGTCGTCCAGTCCGCCAACCGTCCTGTGGATGACGGCAATAATAGAGACAGCGATGGGTAACAGCATCATGGTTGTCGATGTGTTCATCACCCACATACTGATCACCGCGCTCGCGAGCATGAAGCCGCCCACCAGCGACCGGCCGTTGCCACCCACATGCTGCAGCACTGTTAACGCGATGCGTCGATGCAGGTTCCAGCGCTGCATGGCGAACGCCACGATGAAGCCGCCCAGGAACAGGTAGATCACCTTGTTCGCATAGGGTGCTGTCGTGTCCTGAATCGTTGCGATACCAAGCAGTGGAAAGACGACGATCGGCAGCAGGGCGGTCACGGCGATTGGTACGGCCTCCGTGGCCCACCACACCGCCATAAGAATGCCGACGGCCGCTGTCATCCATCCCGTTTCAGACAATCCAGCCGGCGTGCCGACCATGATCATGGTGATCGTCAGCAGCGGACCGAGAAACAGGCCGACAACCTGATGCCTTGATCGGCCTTCATTGTGCGTATCGGTCAAGACATAAACTCCACAACTGTCATTGGTGTTGGTAAGCCTACCTGTTTCGATAAGAATCGTCGTCGGTTTTGAGAATACAAGCTAGATATAGTGTATTACTCGCCTTCCCATACAAGATGTAGTAGCATTCCGTGCGTACCAACTCGGTACGTACGGAGATGAGATGTAAGAAGGCAACGCGGGCGGTCCACCATGCCGGACGCGTGAATCAAAGGCGGGTCTTGCGTGAAACCTCTCATCACGCCACCCGAATGACCGGAATCCTGCAACCGGTCGGTGCCAATGATGAAGCGGATTGCCAACCGGGGAATGAACAACGCCGAATGCATGCAACACTGATGTTCCAATCATTCGAATGCGAACTGAACCCAGCCGGATACATCTTCTGCTTACTGTGCCGCCCAGATTCTGGGCGGCCTTTTTTATATAGGGATATATTAATGCCGCGAATCACATCAATGTGCGGGAGCGGCGTCTTACAGGAACTGCGTTGATGAGAAAGGTCACTCTACTGACTGCGATGATGTTACTTGCAGCCTGTGCCAGCGGTCCGCCCAATCTTCCGTACCCCGCATTTGTCCAGGTCGATGAACTGGAAGATATTTTCATGGCCAGCCTGCCTGGCGTTCGTGGCAAGCAGCTGGCGGGTGATCCGCAGACGCGGCGTACGAGTAATCGCATCGATCTGCCGCCCGCGTGGAAAGGCACCAGTGGCGGCATGCCGGGGCGTTCAATGGAAGTTTTTGTCGTCGAGGGCTTGTTGACGATCGCCGACATCGAGTTGCCACCAGGTGGCTACGCGTTCCTGCCGGCGGGGTCGCTTGGATTCAATATGGAATCCACAGAGGGTGCGCGCATTCTGTATTTCATCAACGACACGGACCCCGAGTCGATTATTCGTTCGCCCATTATCATTGATGCCGGTCTCCTTGAATGGGCGCCCGGCGCTACGCCGGGCATTGCGACCAAGGAACTGCGCAGCGATCCTGGCAATGGCGCCAAAACATGGTTGCTGCGGATTGAGGCAGGGTCGTCGGTGCCATGGCAGTCGTCGTCAATACGCCGCGAAGGTTATCTTCTGCGCGGTAATTATCAGCACAGTGAATGCGTGTTAGGCGAAGTGCACACCGGGCAGTACATGCAGGGCGGATATTTCTACCGGCCCGCGGATGCTGTCAACGGTGGACCTTTGTCCGGTGGTGAGACTGACGCAGTCTGGTTCCTGCGCGAAACGGCGCTTGGAGAAGAGACCACGGTATCCGGGTGTGAAGCAGCGCCTACTTCCTGACGAGTTTCGTTATCTTTTTGCCGAGCCCCATGAGCTTGGTCAGTGTGCTGGTCGGGATGTCGCTTATCTCTTCGTACCAGTTACTCGTGCTCTCAACAAACTTCAGCATGTTGCGGATGCGTTCCTTGGTAAGCGGGTCGGTGGCTTTTTCATGCTCCACTTCCTCCGCACAGCCGCGCAGCATGGTCAGTGTTGGATTCAGCTCTCGCTGTTTGCGCTGCTCGATGATGGCCCGAAAGAGATCCCAGACATCGTGCAGGGATTCGAAATAGTCGCGTCGATCCCCAAGCACATGCGTCATGCGCACGAGGCCGTAACTTTGCAGTTCCCGAATGCTGGTGCTCACGTTAGAACGCGCCACGGACAACAGGTCGACGATCTCATCAGCTCTTAGCGGATTGGGGGACAGGTAGAGCAGGGCCTGGATCTGGGCCACGGTGCGGTTGGTGCCCCAGCGCGTACCCATTTCCCCCCAGTGGAGGACGTACTTCTCTACGGCTGGCGTCATCTGCATAGCGATCTTTCCGTCGTTTCTGTTTGTACAGAAATTACTACGGGACCGTGGCGGTGACAACCACACGTTGTGGGGCGGGCCAGCCTTCGACAGTCTTCGTGGGATCCGTTGGATCGAGAGCCTCGCGCAGCGAGTCAAAAGTCATCCAGTCGGTGCTCCGCTGTTCGTCGAGGGTGGTGACCGTGGTATCGATGACCTCAATGTCTGCATAGCCGGCCTCCTGAAGCCATGCCACGAGTTGCGGTACCGTCGGCAACGACCACACATTGCGCATGCGCGCATAACGATTCTCCGGTGTCGCTGTGCGCAGGTCGTCACCCGGCAGATAAATCGTTTCAAGTACGAGTTGCCCGCCGCGCCGCAGCGTCGACTGCAGGTGCGCAAGATGCTTGAGCGGCTCACGCTGGTGATAGAGAACGCCCATCGAAAACGTTGTGTCGAAGACGTTATTGGCAGGCGGCGTTTCCTCGAGCCGACAAGGCAGGATGAAGACAGCCGGGTCCTGCTCAAAGATGTTGATCGCGAGAAACTGCATCGCGAAGAGCAGCGTCGGATCTACGCCGATGACGCTGGCTGCGCCGGCCTTGCGCATTTGCAGCGCGTAGTAGCCATTGCCTGAGCCGACATCCAGAACCTTGCGCCCGTCCAGTGCTGCAATGTTGTCCTTTACGCGCGCCCATTTCCAGTCGCTGCGCCATTCGGTATCGATCACAATGCCGTCGAGCGTCAGGGGTCCTTTCCGCCACGGATGCAGGCCCATGAGGCATGCGCGCAGTTTTGCGGCATCGCCGCGCACCGCGGGGAGATCTTCGACAACCCGGTTCCAGCGTGCCCAGTCGCCGTGCGTTTTGCCGGTCAGTCGCTGGCGCAGCAGGAAGCCGAGTTTCTCGTTCCAATGCCCAAGGCCCAGCGAACCGAGGCAATCGGCCAGTGCATCGAAGTCATACATGCTCAACGAATTGCGATAATCGAGACAAAATTGAAATAGCGCAGCCAAACGGCCGAATGCGAAAACCCGGCGCGCTGCAGTCGCTCGCGGTGCGTTGCGACGCTTTCGGGAACCAGCACGTCCTCGAGAGCAACGCGCTTGCGCGAGATTTCGAGGTCGCTGTAATGATTGCGGCGCTTATGCTCGTGGTGCAGGTCCACAAGCAACTCTTCCATGTAGGCGCTTTCATCGACGACTTTTTCAGACAGGACCAGCAGCCCCCCAGGGTTGAGCCCATCGAAAATACGCTGTATCAGGGCGTCGCGTGCCCCGGGATCGACGAACTGGAGTGTGTAGTTCAGGACGACGATAGAGGCGTTCGTGAATTCAATGTCGCAAATGTCGCCCTCGATAACGTCGACCTGGGTTTCAGGGCCGTTTTGCCGGTCGTCCTCGGCGATGAGCTCCCTGCATCGCTCGACCATCACCGGGGCAGAGTCGACCGCTACGACACGGCAACAGGGCTGGCTGATCCCGTGACGCATGGCGATGGTCGCCGCCCCGAGTGAGCAGCCGAGGTCATAGCACGTCGTGCCCGGGCGCGCGTAGCGGGCGGCAAGGGAGCCGATGGCCTCAATGGATGCGGCATAGCCCGGGATGGACCGCTGCAGCATGTCGGGAAAAACCCGGGCCACCTTCTCATCGAAGCGGAACGGTTCGTTCGTGCCCTGGTTTCGGTATATTGTATCGTGCGTCATCGACCATCACAGCTGTTCGTTGCTGTCGCATAATGCAACAATTTTAGCGGCTGGGCGACGCTGGCAGTGTGCCTGGCTGCGTCAAAGCGGTCGTAGCCGGCCAGCGGTATGCGGTCGGTAGTACAGAGCGGCGTGCCCGTTGTTGATTTTTTGTTCAGCTTCACCGATGGTCGCGCATCGACAGAATCAAAGGGAAGGACCAGTCATGTCAGCTACTGATTACGAAGTTCAGGCGCTGTTCGCTGAGGCCATATTCCGGGCCGACATAGGGCACGCTATCAGCGGCGAGCAGGTTGAGTACATAAAGAACCAGAAAATGGTCAGGAATCAGGTCAACCTGATTTCCGAGAACCTGTACCTTTTCGATGAACCTGAAATGGCGAGTATCAGCGAGGCGATCCAGGGAGCACTGGACCTGTACGCGCGTGAAGTCATGGGAATCACCCAACAATTGTACGTCACGCAATCCTGGTCGCTGATCAACGAACCGGAGGTTGGCATGCACGGGCACTCTCATTCCAACTCGATTGTGTCCGGATCTCTTTACTATTGTGATCTGGCTGAGCCCGTGGCCAAAATGGTATTTGACCGTCACAACAGCTACCAGCGGCTTGAGTTCGTGCCAACCAATGACAAGACGAACATCTATAACGCGCCCTTCAATGTGATCACGCCCCATAAGAACGAGGTGCTCTTGTTCCCCTCCGGCCTTCAACATTTTGTCGAGCCCAACCAGACGCCGCTGCCTCGTCACTCGATTGCGTTCAATACTTTTGTGCGCGGTAAGCTTGGCGATCAGCGTGATGTGTCGGAATTGGTCCTCAAATAGCCTGATGCGCAGAAATGCTACGCGAACTTCACTCTGAACTCGGCATTCCCGAGGATTACGGGCTGGACGGAACCCGGCCGCTTTTTGAAGAGGCCGCCGATCTGGTAGACGTGGGGCCCAATCTCGTCGGCCGCATGCAGCGCCTGACGCCGGTGACCGCCAGGCGCTGGAGCGAGATGCAGGCCGCCGCCGCCGCGGACGGCGTGCTCCTCCTTATCGTCTCCGGGTTCAGGAGTATTGAGTACCAGGCACGCCTGATTCGAAAAAAAATCAATACAGGACAGGTGGTTAGCGACATTCTGTCGGTGAATGCGGCGCCCGGATACAGTGAACACCATACGGGCAAGGCGATCGATATCGCCTCGCCCGGATCCCGACCCCTGACCGAGGAATTCGAGGATTCCGATGCCTTCCGGTGGCTCGAGGCCAATGCTGCGGACTATGGATTTTCGATGTCGTACCCGCGGGATAACCCGGGAGGCTTCATCTACGAGCCCTGGCACTGGGCCCAGAATGCCTGATTCGGGTGTAAAGCTTCCTGTGACCAAGGATTCATGTACAATTCGTGCCGCAATCAAAACGTAAAAAAACAGTCGTTTAGCTGTTGACACTACGACGGTGTAGATAGAAAATGCCCGGCTTGCGTACCGGAGGGGTACTCAAGCGGTCAACGAGGGCAGACTGTAAATCTGCTGGCTATGCCTACGTAGGTTCGAATCCTACCCCCTCCACCAGATGGTGGTCCGTCTGAGTATTTCAGAGCGGTCCGGCAGCGTGACGACACAGTATGAATTATGGAATCCGGACGGTTAATGCGAACAGACTGTCAGGATTTTTGCACGCCCGATAAAAGCGGAATGAGTGCGATTCAGGCCGTTGTTCGGCGCGAGGCGAAAGCAGTATGAATCGTTACCCGCTATATAGGGAGGATTCAAAAAAAGGCGGGTGTAGTTCAACGGTAGAACCTCAGCCTTCCAAGCTGATGATGTGGGTTCGATTACCATCACCCGCTCCACTAGGAAGGATGTGCACTCGCCAAGAGTTTGCCCACATAGCTCAGGGGCAGAGCATTTCCTTGGTAAGGAAGAGGTCCCCGGTTCAAATCCGGGTGTGGGCT
>JAIBDF010000059.1 GCA_024679535.1 Chromatiales bacterium | reverse complement strand
GTCGGTCATGCCGTCCGCGGGCCACAGGATGGCTCCGGGTGACACGCCGTTGACGCGAATGTCCGGTGCCAGGTCCTTGGCCAGCGATTTCGTCAACATGGCAAGAGCGGCCTTCGCCGGACCGTAAACGAGGTGATCGCTTAGCGGCCGCTGCCCATGGATGTCGACGATATTCACAATGGCACCGCCTGTGCTCTTCAGGTGCGGCGTGACTTCCTGAGAAAGGAACAACGGTGCCTTGAAATTGCTGCCCACGAGGTCGGTCCAGTTCTCTTCGGTTATTGTGCCCACCGGTGTCGGGTAGAAGGTCGAGGCGTTATTGACGAGCCCGTCGAGACGGCCGCTCCAGTCGGTGACGGCGGCTACCAGTCCGGGTATTTCGCCAATATTGAGCAGGTCGGCCTGGAAGGCCTTTGCTGAATCCGGGCGAGCCGCATTCAGCGTGGCGGCCAGTGCGGCGGCTTCTTTTGCCGAGCCGCGGTAATGAATTGCAACACGCGCACCGTTCGCGTGCAGGCATGTCACAATAGCCGCGCCGATACGACGGGCGGCGCCCGTTACAAGTACGACCTTGTCGTTGAAGCTGTTCTCAATCATCACGTGATATTGACATGCCACACGATCAGCCGCCAACACTGCCAGTTCCGGATGCAATGAGCGCCGCGCACAGCGAGCGCGTGGCGGCGTTTATACGTAAACAAATCGAAACGTCCGGGGGGCGCGTCAGTTTTGCCGAGTTCATGCAGCATGCGCTGTATGCGCCCGAACTCGGCTACTACACGGCTGGCGCGACCAAATTCGGCGAGGCCGGAGACTTCATCACGGCGCCCGAGGTGTCGTCCGTGTTTGGTAAAGTGGTTGCGCGGCAATGTGCCGAGGTGATGCGGCAGCTCGACGGTGGTGCGGAGATCCTTGAGTACGGTGCCGGCAGTGGCACGCTCGCAGCCGATGTGCTCGAGGCTCTGGAAAGCCTGGACGCGCTGCCGTCTGCTTACAATATTCTCGAAATTTCCCCCGACCTTCGCGAGCGTCAGGAAGCCTGCCTGCGACAGCGGGTGCCGGATCTTATTGAGCGGGTGACATGGCTTGATTCCCCGCCGACCGCAATGCACGGCGTCGTTCTGGCCAATGAGGTCCTGGATGCCTTGCCTGTGGAACGTTTCGTACGCCGCGGCACCGGTGTGATGCAGCAATGCGTTGCTCAAGGGAAAGGCGGATTCGAGTTTGTCGAGACGGTCGCATCTGCACGGCTGGCAAGCGCTGTAACGGCTATCGAAGATGAGGTTGGAGCGCAATTTCCCGATGGTTTCGTCTCGGAGGTGTGCCTTGCCGTTCCGGACTGGATCGCGGACTTGTCGGCGGCGCTGATTGAAGGCGTGGTGCTGCTGTTCGATTACGGCGTCTCGCGCCGGGAATACTATTCGGCCGAACGCAGCGACGGGTGGCTGCGCTGCCACTTTCGACACCACGCACACAATAATCCGCTGGTGTTGCCCGGCATCCAGGATCTGACAACCTGGATTGATTTCACGGCCGTCGCCGAAGCGGCTGTTGCTGCCGGTTTCGACATTGTGGGTTACGCTGCGCAGGCTCAGTTCCTGTTGGCTGGGGGCCTTGATGTCGAGATGCAGGGCTTCGCGGAACTGTCCCTCGAGAAACAGCTCGAATTGTCGAGGCAGGTCAAAACACTTACCCTGCCCGGGGAGATGGGCGAGCACTTCAAGTGCATGGCGTTGCAGAAGGGAACAATCGCGCCGCCATCCGGGTTCAGCCTGGCTGACCGGACGCATACTTTATGAATGACAGGTACGTCGTACGAGGTAAGTAGTGACAACATTGCAGATAGTAGTGCTCGCCATCGTGCAGGGATTAACCGAGTTCCTGCCCATTTCGAGTTCCGGACACCTTGTCCTCGTCCCCTACCTGGTCGAGTGGACTGACCAGGGGCTGGCATTCGACGTTGCTGTGCACTTCGGGTCACTAATTGCTGTCTGCGCGTTTTTTCGCGAAGACATCATGGGCCTGCTGCGCGGCGGCACACGTATTCTTGGTGGTGACGTCAGCTCACCGCAATCCTATATGGCGCTCGCCATTGCGCTCGGGACCATTCCGGCGGCTGTCACCGGTATGGCGTTCGCATCATGGATCGAGGCCAACCTGCGCGATCCTGGGATCATCGTATACACGCTGGCAGGCTACGGCATCCTGATGGCTCTCGCCGATCGCTACGCAAAGCGCGACAAGGCCATCACGGAGGTGCGGATTCGGGATGCGGTAATCATCGGGCTGGCACAGGCGCTGGCGCTGGTTCCCGGTACGTCCCGTTCGGGTGTCACAATTACCGCCGGTCGATTGCTTGGCTTCGAGCGGCAGGACGCGGCGCGTTTCTCGTTCCTGTTGTCGGCCCCCGTTATACTGCTCGCGACTGTCTACAAGGGAGGCCAACTGATCCTCGGCGATACGGCTGTCCCGTGGGGTGAGCTCGCGCTTGGAGTAGTGGTCTCGGCGGTAGTAGCTTATATCAGTATCGAATTCTTCATGCGTTTCGTCAGCCGCATCGGGCTGGCGCCGTTCGCGGCGTATCGAATCGCACTCGCGGCCCTCATCCTGTATGTGCTGGCGTAGTGGCATTGTCCTGCTGATGCTGGCCGCCGAATACGAGTACCGGGACTTTCGCTTTGAATGACCTGAGACCGACTTTTTCCCGGGACGGACCATCCGTTTCGATGCAAATGGCATCGGCCTGTCCACACGATTCGATCTTTATGACACCGTCACGTTCCTGTGGGTGTTTCTGTATTTCTACGGCGGGTCCTGATTCCCTGCCTTGAACGTTGCGATCGCGGCCTTACGGGCGCGGCGAATGGCGGCCGGGATTTTTCTGTCGTCGGTCGTCTTCGCAATAGTTGCAGCGTCGATGGCTGAAGCGGCTGCGAATGCCCCACGTAAATAGTCGGCTTGGCCGTAGCGCCTGTTTTCCAGGCCAGCCCGGCCACGTGCGTCGGCTTCGCAGGTCAACAGGAACAGCTCGAAGCGATCAGGCCGTCGAAACGCATCGGTTTTCTCGAGTACCTTCAGGATAGTCTTGGTGCGCAGCTCGAGCGCGCGGTGGCAATGCGTGTGGAATTCGGCTGCGAGCAGAGCCAGGTCGCGGCAGGCTCTTGGGACGGGTAGCCGTTCCGTGATGTTTCGTATCAGTTTGCAGCCGCGAATCTCGTGACCGGCGTGACTCGGTAACTGGTTCTTTGGCGTGTTGCCTTTGCCGAGGTCATGTGTGAGCGCCGCGAAGCGCACCTCGACGTCATCGCTGAGTCGCTCTGCCTGGTCAAGCACCATCATGACATGCAGGCCGGTGTCGACCTCGGGGTGCCATTGTTCCGGTTGGGGGACGCCGAAGAGGGCGTCGACCTCGGGAAACAGAACGCGCAGCGCCCCGCAGGAGCGCAATACCTCGAAATAGACACGCGCGTTTGATCCCGAGAGCGCGAGCTCCGTTTCTCTCCAGACGCGATCCGGCACAAGCGCATCGACTTCACCGTTTTCCACCATGTGATGCATCAGGCTCATGGTCTCGCCTGCAATCGTGAATCCGAGATGGGTGAATCGTGCCGCAAAGCGAGCAACCCGCAGAATACGAACCGGGTCTTCAGCGAACGCATCGGACACATGCCGCAGAACACGATTCTCGATATCGGCAGAACCACCCCACGGGTCGATAAGCTGTCCGTCAGCATCCCTGGCCATAGCGTTGATTGTCAGGTCGCGGCGCTGCAGGTCTTCTTCGATGGTGACATCGGGTGAGCAGTCGAAATCAAAACCGTGGTACCCAGGCGCCGTCTTTCGTTCCGTGCGAGCGAGCGCGTACTCTTCTTTCGTTTTCGGGTGCAGGAAAACCGGAAAGTCCTTGCCGACTCGCTGGTAGCCGAGTGCCTCGAGTTCACCCGGACTTGCGCCCACGACGCACCAGTCCCGCTCCCGATGCGGGATGCCCAGCTGTTCGTCGCGAACAGCGCCACCTACGAGATAGACCTGCATCGTGTCATAGTACCCGAATGCTGCGAATTGTCCTGCTCGTCATGCTGATCTCATCGCTCTCCGGTTGCTACTACATGCAGGCGGCCAAAGGGCAGCTCGATCTGACCCGCAAGCGCGAGCCGATCGCCGATATCCTTCAGGATGAAACGACGCCACCAGAGCTGGCCGCGCGGTTGCGACTTGTACAGGAGGCGCGGCAATTCTCTATTGATGAACTTGGCCTGCCGGATAACGACAGTTATCGAACCTACGCGGATATAGAGCGCGACTATGTCGTTTGGAACGTGTTTGCGGCGCCCGAGTTTTCCTTTGAACCCGAGACGTGGTGTTTTCCGATCGCCGGCTGTGTCGGCTATCGAGGGTACTTCTCCGAGAAAGCGGCGAAGCGAGAGGCGGAACGTCTTGGTGCGAAAGGACTCGACGTGGCCACCGGCGGCGTTGCCGCCTACTCGACGCTCGGTAAGCTCAGGGACCCGGTTCTCAGTTCGATGATGAACTGGGATGACGTGCAGCTGGTCGCTGTACTGTTTCATGAGCTTGCGCACCAGGTGCTATACGTAAAAGGCGATTCGGGTTTTAACGAGTCATTTGCAACAGCTGTCGAAGAGTTCGGCGTGCGCCGCTGGCTCAAAGCACGCGGACTACACGGTGACATCGAACGATACGATTCCTCACGGCAGTTGCGGACAGATCTCATGATGCTGGTCGCAACCGCTCGGGAAGAGCTCGAGCCGGTCTATGCAGGCAATCTGCCTGAGAACGCAAAAAGACAACAGAAAAAAGCGCGCCTCGACGCGCTGTCCAACGATGTTGTGGAACTGTTGCAGAATGCGGGACGCGATCCCGGCAGCTGGTCCGGCAGCAAGCTCAACAATGCCCGACTTGCGTCGATGACTTTATACGAAGGACGCCTGCCCGAATTTCGCGCATTATTCGAGCAGTGTGAGCAACGCATAGAGTGTTTCTATGCAGAGGCCAGAGTGCTAGCGGGACGCTAGCTGCGCTTCGGACGCGGCCTTGACCAGCGGCAGTTCGTCGGACAGGCGCTGCAGCTTGCCCGTCATGCGCCAATGGAAAATCGCCTGCGCCGCGAGGACGCGTTTGACGTACTTGCGCGTTTCATTAAACGGGATATTTTCGATCCAGACGCGAGCATCTTCGCTGCCCTGTTCCGGTAACCACCGATCCACGCGATGCGGCCCGGCGTTGTAAGCGGCCGTGGCAAGTACACGGTTACCACCGAAGCGTTCAGCCATTTGTCCCAGGTACGACGTACCGAGACGAATGTTACTTTCCGGATCTGTCAGGGTCGCGAGACCCGAATAGGGAAGGCGAATTTCCTTGGCAACCTGTCTGCCCGTCGCCGGCATGAGTTGCATCAATCCGATGGCGCCGGCACTCGAGCGCACGTCTCGCATAAACAGGCTCTCGCTGCGCGCGATGCCGTAGGCCCAGGTCGGGGATATCTTGGCCGCCGATGAATGCAACTCGAACTGTTGCTGCCACGGCAAGGGGTAGCGAAGGGAAAGGTCGTCGTACTGTTTGAGGCTCGCCGCGGTGGAGATGGCGCGCGAATGCCAGCCCCACCGGTTTGCAAGTATGGCGGCCTGCAGTTTCTCGTCCGGGTCGAGGTGGCGCACCGCAGCGTCCCACTCGGAACGTCCACGGCCATCGAGCCCGACAAGAAATAACTCCCTGGCTCTGACGATGCCGGGCTCGTTCGCAACAGCGGCCAGGGCGGCATCGTCGGCCGCTAATCGGTTGCTGTCGAGAGCATAGTCCTGGCCGAGCTCATCGGCCGCAAGAAAGCCGTAGTAACTGCGTTCCCGGCTCAGTGATGTCAGTGCGGTTTTTGCCTCAGCGACACGACCGAGACGGTGTAGCGCAACCGCGTGCCAGTACTTCCATTCTTCCGAGTCTCGCTCGACCGGTGTCATCGCTGCGATATCGATCAACAGGCGCTGCCACTGGGTGTCGCGCAGGCTGGTCCGCGCTCTCCAGCGCAGTACTTCGGCATCCTGGGCAGCGATCGGCAGTTTGGCCAGGAGTTTGTGGCCACCCGGCAGATTGTCGCGCGCCGTCCACAACGCAATGTGTCGCTCTGTTCGCAGCTGTTGTTCCGCGGAAAAGCCGTAGTGCTTCACCACACGGTGCCACAGGCGCAGTGTTAGTTCCGGGTCTCGGTAGGTCAGGCGCTCAGCCGCATAAGCCAGCTGCCTGCGATACGTCGGACCATTAATGCCCGGGTTGTGCTGCCTGAGGAATTGTTCAGGGTTTGCCCGGGCCTGGATCCAGAGCCTTGCCTCATCGACGTGCGGCTGGTCAATCTTTTTGGCGAGCCAGCCAGCCAGCTGGAACTCACGGGCCGCTACGGCAAGGTCGAAGCGTGTCCGATATTCGGTCGGACCGAGCAGCTTGTTCTTGTTGAGATAGGTGAAGACCGGGTCACATTCACTGACCTGGCTGGTGCCCACGAGCCACAGATCCAGCCCACGTTGATTGACGCGCTTGAAGCGTCCGGCATCCATTTCCGCCTGCAATGACAGGCAGTCGAGCCTTGCGATGTCCTGGCCCTGGTAGAACTGCTCGTAGATGCGCTGGAAACCTTCGAGGTCACCATTCCCGGCAAGCATCATGGCCTGCTTGTAGCGCAGCTCACGTGCCGGGCGCAGGGTGCCGTGCTGCTGGATGAAAGCGTCGACATCCGCGGCCGGAGTTGTTCTCAAGTTGGCGCGCAGCCACGTGGCTCGCAGGTCGGGCCAGAGAACATACTGCTGCAAGCGTGCCCTGTCAGATGCAGAAAGACCGTCGACAGGGCTCCAGTCACCCCGTTCGACGGTCTTGTAAACGCTCTTGAACAGTTCGCGCTGTTCGTCGATCTGTGACGCCGCAGCGGGATGCAGCAAACAGAGCGCGAAGGCGAGGACAGCACTGATTAATCGTCCGTGTGTTCGCTGACTGCTGTCCTTTCTATGCATCCATACAGCTTACCTTATCTGCAGCATGAGCGAGCGCTCGCCCCGCTGTATCAAGAGAAACAGAATACGGCTGCTTTGTGCCGTGGATTGCAGGTCGCGCAAGTTACGAACAAGGGTGCGATTGACGGCCGTAATGACATCGCCGGACTGCAGGCCGCGTTGCGCTGCGGGGCTGCCTTCCTCGACGTTGGACACTTCAACACCGCTGTCGCTGGACGTGCTGGAACCCGCGAAGCTCGCCCCCGACAGACCGGGGTGGATATCCTGGCCCGCAAGCAGCTGATCTTCGAGTTGACCCAGTGTGGCTGATGTCGTCTGGGATTTGTTGTCTCGCAGGTAGCGCAGGCTAACAACATCACCCGAACGCATCAGGCCGATGGTATTACGCAGCTCTGTCCCACTCGTAATTGTATCGTCATTTACAGCGACAATAATGTCACCGACCTCGAGGCCGGATTTCTCCGCAGCGGACTCCGGGAAGACGCGCGTTATCAGCGCACCTCCTTCAACGTCCAGATCAAGTGTCTTGGCGATTTCCCGGTCGACGTTTTCGAAATTGATGCCCAGCAGGCCGCGACGGATCTCTCCGAAATCGAGAATCTGACCCATAATGGAGCTGGCGATTTCGGTGGGTACCGCAAAGCCGATACCGACATTGCCACCGGAGCGGCTGAAAATCATTGAGTTGATACCAATGAGTTCGCCGTCCATATTGACCAGTGCGCCGCCCGAGTTTCCAGGATTGATCGACGCGTCGGTCTGGATGAAGTTTTCAAACCCACCCCGGTTAATGCCGGTGCGACCGAGTGCGCTGACGATGCCTGAAGTCACCGTATTGTCCAGTCCGTACGGGTTACCAATAGCGATGACGAAGTCGCCAACCCGAACATTGTCAGAGTCGCCTATCGGCATCTCTATGAGGTCTTCTGGCTCTACTTTGAGCAATGCAATGTCAGTCCCGGAGTCCGAGCCGACAATCTCGGCATCCAGTGTGCGCCCGTCATGCAGGGTTACCTGGATTTTGTCAGCGCCATCGATTACATGGTGATTAGTCAGGATGTGACCGCCGTCAGCATCAACTATGACACCGGAACCTGCCCCGCCAACCTCGCCGGGTCGGCCGAAACGGTCGCGACGCATCTGCGTCACCTGGATGTTTACAACCGCAGGCGATGCCGCTTCAACTAATGGCGCGAGGCTGGTAACAGCCTGTCCGCCAACGCTGGTAGGTAGTGCCGCCTGGGCACTCAACGATGCGAGGGCGAGCAGGAGACTCGTCCAGATCATTCGGGTTTTAGTCATCATAAATTAAGCCTCAACAATGCCATTGCTCATGTTCTTGAGATTCGTCTTGTCACATTAGGTTCAAAGGGCTGAATCGTCACTGAACGCTCCTGCCAGTTCTGGATTATAAGCCCCGTGATGAAAGATGCCCGGGCGCGCGTCATCGTCGCGCCCAGGCTGGGGTCTTTGCTGCACAGGCTGCTAGTGATCAGGCCGCCTGTACAGTAATGCGGCGGGCCTGAATCGCGGGCGTTTTCGGGATCGAAACCTCGAGGATGCCATCGGTGCACCTGGCAACAATGCCCTCTGCGTCGGTCGTCTCCGGCAGCGTGAAACGCCGCAGGAAGCGACCAGTGGTGCGCTCATTACGGTGCACACTGGCAGCGTCGTCCGGGGCGATTGCGTGGCGTTCGCCAGAGATACTCAGAACACCGCTGTCCATCGACACGTCGATGTCGTCAGGCTTTACGCCAGGGACGTCGGCCCGCAGTAAGAAACAGTCTTTTTCTTCAATAATATCAACGGCGGGAGCCCAGTCGGCGACCGGGTTCTCAGTGCCGCCGGCGGGAGCGCGTTGGGTCGCGAGCCGATCAAGGTCACGATGCAGCAGGTCAACAAAAGTCCAGGGTTCGAAACGAGCAATATTCATAGGGGGTCTCCACTCAAAATGCGTTACAGAACGCTTAGGTGAGGACTCCGCCCGGCATTTCAAGGCCAACTTATGCGACAATAATTGCCACTATATGTAGTGGTTCGCGAATTTCTGGGAAGTGCCATTTTTTTTCGTCTCTTTTTAAAGCACTTAGTCGCAAAGTGTTTGTAACTAATTGATTCTAATTTATAAAGTGGTATGAAAAAAATTCCGACAAAGTCTTGACAGTAGGCCTCTACGGGCATAATCTTGTCAGCACTTGGACACAACATCTTGTGTCTGATCAGAAGAGAGAAGAGGCCAGAAATGGCACTCGTGGCGCGCACTCTGGCCGTCGGCGAGCCGGGCACTTTTCTCCGGAAAAAAGTAAGATTAAACCGCATTTTTGGGGTCTCCGAAGGGAGTCAGGGGAGTAACAGGACCAATGAAGTCTGCCGTAAATCTGGATACACACACGGTCACCGACATCGAATTTCAACCCGCATCGCTGGATATTTGGGATGCAAAATATCGACTTACGGCCAAAGATGGCTCGAAGATCGATGCATCCATCGACGACACCTACCAGCGAGTGGCCAAGGCGCTCGCGAACGTAGAGGTCGAGTCAAAGCGTGAACACTTTTTTGAGGAATTTGTCTGGGCATTGCGCTCAGGTGCAATTCCGGCCGGCCGCATAATATCCAATGCCGGCGCTCTGGAGCATAAACCAGCCACGTCGACGATCAACTGCACCGTCTCCGGTACCGTTGGCGACTCGATGGACAACATCCTTAACAAGGTGCATGAGGCTGGCCTGACGTTGAAGGCCGGGTGTGGTATCGGCTACGAGTTCTCGACGCTTCGCCCGAAGGGTGCCTATGTAACAGGCGCCGGTGCGTACACGTCCGGGCCCCTGTCGTTCATGGATATTTACGACAAGATGTGTTTTACCGTGTCGTCGGCCGGTGGCCGTCGTGGTGCGCAGATGGGTACGTTCGACGTGGGTCATCCCGATGTCATGGAGTTCATCCGCGCGAAGCGTGAGGACGGGCGTTTGCGGCAGTTCAACCTGTCGCTGCTCGTCACGGACGAGTTTATGCAGGCCGTCATCAACGAGAAGGACTGGAAACTCGCATTCCCGGTTACGCACAAGGAAGTTGAGGATGACGGGCTCGATGTCAGTGACAACAGCCAGTTCGTCTGGCGTGACTGGCCGGAGGCCGGTAACTATGTGACCAACCTCGAAGGCCTGGTGGCGTGCAAGATCTACAAGACTCTGCCAGCCCGCCGTGTCTGGGACATCATCATGGCATCGACCTACGATTTCGCGGAGCCCGGCTTCGTGCTGATCGATAAGGTCAACGAGATGAACAACAACTGGTTCTGCGAAAACATTCGTGCGACCAATCCCTGCGGTGAGCAGCCGTTGCCGCCCTACGGTTCCTGCCTGCTGGGCTCGGTCAACCTGACACGCTTCGTGGTCAAGCCCTTTACCGAAGAGGCAGCGTTTGACTGGGAGACGTTCCGCAAGGTCGTCAAGGTATTCACGCGCATGCTCGACAACGTGGTAGAGATCAACGGCCTGCCACTGCCGCAGCAGCGTAACGAGATCCAGCGCAAACGTCGCCATGGCATGGGCTTCCTGGGACTGGGTTCCACGATCACGATGCTGCGCATGAAGTACGGCGAAGCTGCGGCTGTCGAGTTCACGGAAGAGGTGTCTCGTCAGCTGGCGCTGGCCGGTTGGGAGGAGGGCCTGGAGCTTGCTCAGGAGAAGGGGCCTGCCCCCATCATGACCGAGAACTTCGAGGTGACCGAAAAAATGCTGCGCAAGCGTCCACAGATGCGCGCAGACGGCTACCAGGTTGGTGACAAGGTGCCCGGCCGAATTCTGCATGCCCGCTATAGTCGCTACATGCAGCGCATTGCAGCCGAAGCGCCGGAGCTTGTTGAACAGCTTGCTGAAACAGGCGCGCGCTTCACGCACCATAGTTCCATCGCACCGACCGGCACGATTTCCTTATCGCTGGCCAACAATGCGTCGAATGGCATCGAGCCGAGCTTTGCCCATCACTATTTCCGCAATGTCATTCGTCAGGGCAAGAAAACCAAGGAAAAAGTAGACGTGTTCTCCTTTGAGTTGTTGGCCTATCGCGAATGTATCAATCAGGAAGCGATGCCAGCCGGACCGGCAGAGGACAGCCCCGCGAGTACGCTGCCTGAATACTTCATTACGGCCGACGAGGTGTCGCCTAAACAGCATGTGGACATCCAGGCGGCGGCACAGAAGTGGGTTGATTCGTCGATCTCAAAGACTGCCAACGTCCCGACGGACTATCCGTACGGCGATTTCAAAGATATCTACCTGTATGCCTACAAGCAGGGGCTGAAGGGCTGCACGACCTTCCGCTTTAATCCAGAAGCGTTCCAGGGCGTACTTGTAAAAGAGAAAGACCTCAAGAATACGAACTACACCTTTACGCTGGACGATGGCACAACCGTCGACCTCAAGGGCGACGAAGAGATCGAGTACGACGGCGAGGTGCATACGGCCGCGAATCTCTTCGATGCACTGAAAGAAGGCTATTACGGAAAGTTTTAGATGATTAAAATCGACAAGAAAATCGTTGGTTACGCGGTTAACCAGCCGACCGAGCAAAAAGAAGCGAAGCGCGAGTTCAAGCGTGAAGGTGGAGGCGATCGCGCCGAAGTCATTCGCATGCACGAGAAGCTTGAGCGTCCGGAGATGCTCGTTGGCTCGACTTACAAGGTCAAGACACCCGTGTCGGACCACGCAATGTACGTCACGATCAACGACATCATTCTGAATGAAGGTACCGAGCACGAAAAACGCCGGCCGTTCGAGATCTTCATCAACTCGAAAAACCTGGATCACTACCAGTGGATCGTGGCGCTCACGCGCATTATCTCGGCTGTGTTCCGCAAAGGTGGGGACGTGACGTTCCTCGTCGAGGAGCTCAAAGCTGTTTTCGATCCGCGAGGTGGTTACTGGCAGCCTGGCGGCAAGTTCATGCCGTCGATCATTGCCGAGCTCGGCCATATTGTCGAAAAACATCTGATCATGATTGGCATGATTGCTGCGCCGGAGCTCGACGAAGGTCAGAAGCAGCTCATCGCTGAAAAACGCGCTCAGTACGAAGAGTCACAGAAGCAGACCGATGCGTTTTCGGATAGCGACTATCCTGCGGGCGCCCAGCTCTGTACGAAATGCAATACGACCGCCGTGATTATGATGGACGGGTGTATGACCTGCTTGTCCTGTGGCGATTCCAAGTGCGGGTAGGTTATGGGAGCGGCTTTAGCCGCGATAGCGCCTAAAGGCGCCCCTGCAGACCTGTCATGCTAAAGTCCGCAACGTGACTATTAGCGTTCCTGATTTTTCCTCGACTCGCGTCGTCGTCGCCGGCGACGTGATGCTCGATCGTTACCTGTTCGGGTCCACAGGGCGTATTTCACCGGAAGCACCCGTGCCGGTGGTGCACGTGCACGAAACAGATGACCGGCCGGGGGGTGCCGCCAACGTGGCTGTTAACCTCGCTGCGCTGGGCGTATCGACGTGCCTTGTCGGTGTGGTTGGTAAGGATTCCGCCGCGGATTCACTTGAGTCGATCATGAGACAGCGCGGGATTGTGTGTGATTTCGCGCGTGCTGAAGACCGCCCGACAATTACCAAGACGCGCGTGCAGAGCCGCGGCCAGCAGCTTATTCGTCTCGACGAGGAAAAGGCGGTCGCGATGCCGGGTGATGCCATGCTCGGCTCGCTGCGCAGGGCGATCGACGGTGCTGGTGCCGTTGTGCTTTCGGATTACGGCAAGGGCTCGCTGACCGACGTTACGGCAATGATTGCTGCCTGTCGTGAGGCAGGCGTGCCGGTGCTTGTTGATCCCAAAGGGACCGACTTCGAAAAATATCGCGGCGCGTCGCTGTTGACGCCTAACCAGTCCGAGTTCGACGCGGTCGCCGGAAAAAGCGATTCAGATGAGGCGCTTGTCGAACGTGCGCGCACCATGATGGCCGAGTTGCAACTCGATGCGCTGCTCGTGACACGCAGCGAGAAAGGCATGCTGCTGATTGAGGCTGGCGCAGAGCCGATGTTCCTTTCCACCCAGGCGCGCGAGGTTTTCGACGTAACTGGCGCGGGCGATACAGTCATTGCGACCCTCGCCGCGGCGCTGGCGAGCGGTCAGGGCCTGGCAGCAGCGGCCGCGCTTGCCAACGTGGCGGCCGGACTCGTTGTCCGCAAGATCGGTGTTGCGACGGTGACACCTGGCGAGATTTCAGCTGCGCTGCATGAGCGGGGCCAGGGCGGTCGTGGGTTGGTCGAACTGGATGCGCTGCTTGCGCTGGTCGAAGAGTCACGGGGACGCAACGAGCGCGTCATCATGACCAATGGCTGCTTCGACGTGCTTCACGCTGGCCATGTCGCTTACCTGGAGGGGGCCAAGAGCCTGGGCGATCGGCTGATCGTTGCGGTTAATGATGACGATTCGGTGCGGCGTCTAAAGGGTGAGTCCAGGCCGATCAATGCGCTGGAAGATCGTCTACTGGTGCTTGCAGGACTGGCTGCCGTCGACTGGGTGGTGCCGTTTTCTGAAGACACCCCGGCCAGGCTGATCGAGGCGGTACTGCCTGATGTGCTGGTGAAAGGCGGCGATTACCAGCCTGAGGAAATCGTTGGAGCGAGGGAAGTGCTGCAAAATGGCGGTGAGGTCCGGGTGCTCGCATTCCGGGACGGGCACTCATCGAGTCGCATTATCGACAGGCTCAAAGACGAATAGCCCGAGCCCGTCGTGCGCTTTCTCTACAACCTGCTCACCTACCTGTTACTGATACCGTTCGCAGGCTACTGGCTGGTGCGCGGTATCGGCAACCGCAGCTATTTGGAAAATCTCGGGCAACGCTTTGGATTTGGCTTCCCGAAGTTCGATCGCTGCATATGGGTGCATGCCGTGTCGGTTGGTGAGGTACAGGCCTCAGCGCCGCTGATTCGCGCGCTCAAAGAGCGGTTTCCGGGCCGGCAGTTGCTCATCACTACCGTCACACCGACGGGTGCCGCACGCGTGAAGTCCCTGTTTGGTGAAACGGTCCACCATGGCTATATCCCATTTGAGTTTCCCCACGCCATCCGCGCCTTCTTCCAGAACGTTAACCCGGAAGCGGCGTTAATCATGGAGACCGAAATTTGGCCTAATCTCTATCGTGGCTGTGGCATCCGGAAAATTCCATTGATCCTGGTCAGCGCCCGGATTTCGCCAAGGTCGGTCCCTGGTTATCGCAAGCTGCTCCCGCTGATTCGCGAAACGTTGTCACACGGCATCATCATCGCCGCGCAAAGTCAGCTCGATGCCGATCGCTTTCTGGCGTTGGGGGCCAATCCCGCCCGGACCTGTGTCATGGGCAATATCAAATTTGATATCGAACCTGACGAGGCGGTCGTTTCGAAAGGCCGGGCGCTTCGCGATGAATTATTCGGCGATCGTCCTGTCTGGATCGCCGCCAGCACTCATGAGGGCGAGGAACACCTGATTCTCAATGTGCATCGCGAGCTGTGCGCAAAGCATCCGGAGCTGCTGCTCGTGCTTGTGCCGCGCCACCCTGAACGCTTCCCATCGGTCAGAGAGCTAATCGAGAAACAGGGGTTCAATGTGGTCTCGCGGACGGCGCAGCAGCCGGCTGGCGATGCGGCCGTGTTCCTGTGTGACACGATGGGCGAAGTACCGATGTTCTATGCGGCGAGCGACGTCGCGTTTGTCGCAGGCAGCCTGATTCCGATCGGCGGTCACAATCTGCTTGAACCCGCAATGTTGGGTGTTCCAATCGTGACGGGCCCCTATAACTTCAATGCTCAGGATGTAGCAGACCTGTTCGTGGACCTCGGGGCCTGTCGCCGGGTGGCAGGCACTGAAGAACTGGTGACGACGGTTAGCGAACTACTGACCGACCGGGACGTCGCCGCGCAACTTGGTGACGCGGGACGATCGGTTCTGGAAGAAAACCGCGGGTCGCTCGAGCGGCTCCTGATACTACTGGAGCCGCTACTCAGCGACCGCACCTCGTCTTAGTTAGCGTTATTTTGCGCTTCTTCTTCTGCGATCACCTGTTCGGGGGGCTTACGTTCGATCAGGAACTGGTCAATTTCCTCGAGATCCTGAATCTGCAGGGTTCCGGCTGCCTGCTTCAGGCGCAGGACGTTCAGGATGTAGTCGTAACGGCTCTGATAGTAGTTGGTAATGGCCACATACAGTGAAAACTGCGAATTCAGAACGTCGACGATCGTACGCGTACCAACATCAAAGCCAGCCTGGGTCGCTTCGAGCGCCGTGCGGCTCGATGCCACCGCCTGCTCGAGTGCCTGTACGCGGCTTTCCTCCGCAAGCACACCAAGGTAGGCATCGCGTGACTGGCGCTCGGTTTCGCGCGTGACGCGTTGCAGTTGCTCGCGGCTGGCGCGATGCAGGTAAACGGCTTCACGAACACGCGAAGAGGTCCCGCCGCCTGCGAAAATTGGAAGACTGAATTGCACAGCAATCGAATCGCCTTTACGAATATCGTCGATGGTGGAGGGTAAGTTGGCAGATGTACCTGTACCCTCCGATGTGGTTTCGCCTGTGTTGACGACCAGATCCAGACTCGGGTAGTGCCCAGTTCTACGCGAGGAGATTTCATCGCGCGCCAGTTTCTCATCCAGACGGCTGGCGACCAGGTTCAGGTTTTGCTCTAAAGACAGATCGACCCAGTCACGTTCTGATTTCTCTGGCCGCCTCAGCGGGAACTTATCCTTGGGCGCCGACAGACTGGTCACATATTCACCGGTGATTTCACGCAAGAATTCGCGAGATGTAGCCAATGAGCGCTTGGCGCTGATTTCATCTGCGACCGACTGATCATAGGCAGCCTGGGACTCCTGGACGTCGGTTATGGCGATAAGTCCGACCTCAAAGCGTTGCTTGGCCTGCTCGAGACGACGTGCGATCGCGGTCCGGTTCGCATGGACCGAAGTAAGACGATCTTCCGCCGCCAGCACATCGAAGTATCGCTGCGCGACCCGAATAATAAGATCCTGCTGGGCTGATTCGCGGACCGCCTCTGCCTTTGTAACCAGCTTGTCGGCGCGCTTCAGGTCTACAATCTGGTCCCAGCGAAACAGGGTCTGTCGCAATTCGATTGCCCAGCGAGTGTCGTCCACGTCCCGAGTTACCGGAATATTATCGTTCGCAATGATTGAGAACGTCGAACCGGACGAATCCGTCGTCGACCATTCGCCACTGCCCGAGACTTGCGGCAAATAAGCACTGCGCGCCTGCGGCTTCGCTTCCAGTGCCGCCAGGCGTCTGGCCTCGGCCTCATGAATCTGCGGATCGCTCTGCAATGCTTGCTGGTAGATCTCCAGCAACGAGGCGGCGTTTGCGGTCGCAGGAAGTGCGACCAGGCCGACTATTATTGCTAAGCTATTGATATATTGAATTTTTTTCATTTTTTAACCGTTCCGGATAAAGATCGCTGTAGGGCGCTAGGTGTTATAGTCTACTATATCACCAAACCAGTTGAAAAGCAGTGCTTCAGGTCTTAGATGCAAGAGGCTCCCAACTGGTTTCGTCAATTTCAAAAAGAAAACTGCGGCGGAACCGCACCGTGGACCAGGGGCTGGAGGTCCGTCTCGAACAATGACATGGTTTGCCAGTCATGTGCATCCGTGCGCTCGATCAATTTGGCCTGCATGGCAGGACTGTCGCCGGTTACAACAAACAGGCGGCCGTGTGGGCTCAGTGCCTCGACCAAGCGTGGATCGAATGACTGGATGGAGCCGGTCACGGCGATCGCATCGAAGCTCCCTTCCGGGAGTTCGCGGGTTGCATCCATCTGTAGCAGATCGACATTGCTGATACCTTCGTTGCTCAGCCTGGTGCTCGCGGCATCAATAAAGTCGGCATAAATGTCGATGCTGGTTACATGGTCGGCGAGACGGGCCAGACATGCGGTCATGAAGCCGCTACCTGTGCCAATCTCCAGCACTTTCTCGTCGCCGTCAAGGCTCAGAGCCTGCAACAGGCGGCCTTCAATGGTCGGCGTCATCATGTATTCGCCGTGCCCGATCGGCAGTGCCATATCCGCGAATGCCAGGGATTCGAAACCCTCGCGGACGAAGCGTTCCCTCGGCAATTCCCTGAGCATTGCGAGAACTTCCTCATCATAGACATTCCAACCTCGTACCTGCTGATTGACCATCTGCAGTCGCGCGTATTGGGTGTTCATGCTTGCGTTACCTGTAACCTTATGAAATTAATGAGTTCTTTATCCTTGTCCCACTTTTCACGCATATCGGGAATCCGTGTCTTATGACAGCCAGTTCGGAATTATGGTGAATCGCCGCAGCGTGCATAGCCGGCTGGGATATGCTTACCCGAAGATGTGTCTCGAGCCCTGAAAAAAGTAATCATATCAAATGATCCACACCAAACTTACTAAGCAATAAACAGGCTCTGAATGACTGCCACTTTGATCATTATCGCGCTGGCAACCCTGGTCCTGCTGGCCGCCGGATCGAGCCTGTATCTGTGGAGGGCGCGTCGAAAAATTCTTACTCGTGTGTCGCGTCTCAATGAGGAAACGCTTGAGGCATCACGAGACGCATCGGTTGGTCACCGGCTGACGATACCGAACGATCCCGAAACCGCGCAACTCGCGCATACCGTAAACAGGCTGTTTGATGCGCTCGGCGAGCGTGACGAGAAGATTCTCGGCCGTGACCGGCTGTTTCAGGACTTTGCGCGAACCCTCCCGGAAATCGTAATCATCCACAACGAAAAGATCTTGTTGGCCAACGATTCGGCAGCCAGTCTTGTTGGCCTTGAGCCCGCGCAGCTCGTCGGTCGAGAGGTTGCCGACCTGGTGAAGCCTGCTTACAGGGCATTGTTCCGCAAAACAGTCGCCAAGCGGCTGACAGGCGAGAACGCGCCACGGCGCATCGAAATGCAGTTGATCAACGGCAATCAGACCGGCCTCTGGGTCGAGGCACAGAGCTCGAATATCGAATTCCGCGGGCACACCGTGATCTTGACCGTGGCACGCGACGTCAGCTATCGCAAGAGCCTGGAAATATCCCTGTCGCGCAGCAAGCGCCAGGCGCAGTACACACTTGAGTCGATTTCCGAGGGTGTCATCACGACCGACAATGACGGCCGAATTGATTACATGAATCTGGCGGCTGAAACGCTGATAGGCACCAATCGTGACGATGCGTCGGGACATCGTATCGGTGAGTTGTTCAAACTCGTGGACGATGCCGATCGTCGCCCGCTTGGTGATCCGGTTGATCGCTGCCTCTCCATGCGACGGCGTGTCAATATGGGCCGCCGCGCCGTGCTGGTCACGATTGACGGCGAACATGAGCATAGTGTCGAGCTCACCGCGTCCCCCGTGCGCGGACCGAGTAACAGTATCTCTGGCACGGTCGTCGTACTCCACGACGTCAGCGAACTGCGTGGCCTGACACGCAAGATGTCGTACCAGGCGACACACGACCCGCTGACGGGACTCATCAATCGTCGTGAGTTCGAGCATCGCCTCGACGAGGCGATGGATGTTGCGCACACTGAAGAAGCAGTGCACATGCTGTTTTACATGGACCTCGATCGCTTTAAAGTGGTTAACGACAGCTGTGGTCATATGGCCGGTGACAATATGCTTCGCGAGGTTGCCGCGCTGATAAAAGACCAGGTACGCGATTCTGACTTTGTCGGACGTCTCGGCGGCGATGAGTTTGGTGCCCTGTTAATCGGCTGCCCGATCGACAAGGCACGTCAGATTGCAACCGACATCTGCAACGTGATCGCCGATTACCGTTTCGTATGGAAGGACAAAATTTTCAACATCGGTATTTCGGTGGGCCTGGTCGAGATTTCGCACGCGAGCGGTACGTTGCAGGACCTTATGAGCGCCGCAGACTCTGCGTGCTATATGGCAAAACAACGGGGCAGGGGGCAGGTCCATGTGTATTCGGCTCGCGACGAAGCGGTAGCCCGGGAACGCGGCGACATCCAGTGGCTGCGGCACTTGCAGACGGCGCTGCATGAAGACAGCTTTGAGCTTGCCGTACAGCCGATTATCGCTATGCGTGGAGAAACCGATTCAGGTCCTGCCATCGAGGTTTTTATCCGCCTGAGTGACCGCCGCGGCCTCTCGACGGAATCTGCCGAATTCCTGCGGCCGGCTGAGCGCTATCAGATGATGCCGCAGATCGATCGTTGGGTAATCAACGCAACGCTTGCCGCGATCTCAGGTGGCGAGATCAAACTTGCGGGGCACCGCAGTTGTGCCATAAATCTTTCGGGACAAACACTGGGTGACGAAGCGTTTCTCGGTTTCGTCGTTGATGCGCTCGATCGTTCCGGGGTCCCGCCGTCAGCGATTTGTTTCGAGGTTACCGAGACGGCTATTTTGTCGAATGTCCAGCAGGCGCAGCGTTTTATCGAGGTGCTCCATGGCATCGGCTGCGAATTTTCGCTCGATGATTTCGGTAGTGGTCTTGGTTCGTTCTCGAGCCTCAAGCACCTGCCGGTGGACTATCTGAAGATTGACGGCACGTACACGCGAAACCTGCAGACAGATCTCGTCAACCAGGAAATGGTTGCGGCAATGATCAAGCTCGCGCGCACAATGGAATTCCAGATCGTCGCTGAGCAGGTCGAACATCAGGAAGATTTCGACTGGCTTCGCAATGTTGGTGTGGACTTCGTACAGGGGTACTTCATCGAAGCGCCGTCCATGCTTGGAACGAGCAGTACCGGAAACTACCGCATACTCAATTCCTAGAGCTGACTCCTGGCGCCCCTCCAGAGGCTGCCCCGGTAGCCGCCAACTCGACGCTGATCTCCATCCGATGCGAAACCCGGTTTGCAGTGCTTGGCCTTGCTGAGCATCTGGTCAAGAACAGGGATCGTTGTCGCCCTATGCTCTAGCTTCATCACAATTTTGAAGGTCATGATTTGATCAGTGACGTACCACAATGTGACCTGCCCGGAGAGGAGGTGCAGGTAACTAGAACCTTACTTCGCGTGCCGTACGCCATAATCGCTCCATACTGACGATAAGAGTCGATTCATGAGTGTCGTTTTTTCCATTCTCGATGAGCGGACAGGTCGCGCGAGAAGATGTTGAGCAAATGCGAGTCCGAACGCTGGAGATTGCGGAAGAAACAAAATTCACAAATTTCATGATGGATATCAGTGATCTCCAGTCGATCCGATTGCAACACGCCCCTACCGATTCGACCGAATCCGCTGCTCAAACAAAGGCGGCTTATACTTCCTATTCGCCGATTAAGCGCCGGATAGGCTCCTGCGCGGATTATCCGCCC
>JAIBDF010000152.1 GCA_024679535.1 Chromatiales bacterium | reverse complement strand
TGCATCACAGCCATAGGCCACGTTAATGTAATCAAGCAGCGCCTGGTAGTGTTTGATCGAGTCCTGCATAACCCGACGAAAATACTTCGGATTCAGAATGCTCGACTCACGGAAAAGGCACCAGTCGACAGTGCTGGGGTCTTCTTCCAAGTAATCGGTGGCGACGATGTTCAAATCCTGCTCGTCGACACTGCCGTCTCCGTTCAGGTCACTTTTATCGATCTGCGCGGCGAATGCGAACGGCGCCCAGGCCATTAAAAGCAGAGGAATCCAGCGGCAACGCATTGTTTTTCTTCCATGCAGAGAGGGGTGTGACTGACAAATATCAAATTGGAGGTACAGCCTACAGCGTGGAAAGTACCAACATTTCGCGGCATGCTGGCATCGAGCAGGTACTATCGATAGTTAACTCATTGTTTTAAAACGACAAAAGGGCTGCAGGTACAGCCCTTTTTATAGCGTTTTGCGAATGGTCAAATCTGTGACGCAGTTCAATCCTCTTTCGTGCTGCCCATCTCATTTCGCGAGGCCAGTACGGTGTCGATCAAACCGTACTTTACGGCTGCTTCGGCGCTCATGAAATTGTCACGCTCGAGATCCTTCTCGATGGTCTCGAGCGACTGGCCGGTGTGCTTCGCCATGATCGCGTTAAGGCGGCGTTTCAGCTCGAGAACTTCCTCAGCGTGAATGCTGATGTCGGTCGCCTGGCCCTGATAGCCCGCGCTCGGCTGATGCACCATGATGCGCGAGTGCGGCAGCGCGAACCGCTTGCCCTTGGTGCCGCCCGCGAGCAGCAACGCGCCCATGCTGGCAGCCTGGCCGACGCAGATGGTCGAGACATCGCAATTGATGAACTGCATCGTGTCGTAGATCGACAGGCCGGCGGACACAACGCCGCCCGGCGAGTTGATGTACAGGTGGATGTCCTTGTTCGGATTCTCGGACTCGAGGTACAGCAGCTGGGCAACCACGAGGTTGGCCATGTGATCCTCAACCGGGCCGACAATGAAGACGAGCCGGTCTTTCAGCAACCTTGAGTAGATGTCGTAGGCACGCTCGCCGCGAGCCGTCTGTTCGACGACCATCGGCACGAGATTCAATGCAGTTGCGCTCATAGTCTTGTCCATCTCCAGCCTGATTGGCTTGTAGTCTTAAGGTCCGTAGTGTCTCACGAAGCCGGTGCGTTCATGTAGTCCTTGAACGAGACCTTTTTCGTCTTGGCCTTGCCGTTTTCGATCAACCATTCGACGGCTTTTTGCTCGACGACCATCGGTTCAACCTGCTGCATGACCTGCGGATTACTCATGTACATACTGATCATGTCGTCGGCGTTTTCGTAGCCCGCGCACATCTCTTCGACACGTTCGCGCAGCGCCGCCTCGTCGACCGTGATTTTGTTATCAGCAATCACCTGCCGTAACAACAGGCCAAGACGCACACGCTTGTTCGCGGCTTCCTTGAAGTTCTCGATCGGTGGCGCCTGGTCGTGGTCTTCGATGCCAAGGCGCTGCATGGCCTCGTGCTGCATCGAGTGCATCTCTTCGTGTACCAGCGAGTGCGGTACGTCAATCGAGTTCTTTTCGAGAAGCCCTTCCATGACCTGTTCGCGAATGTCGCCTTTCACCTTCTGTTCGGCTTCACGTTCCATGTTCTCGCGCACGTCCTTCTGAAATTGCTCGAGGCCGCCTTCGGTTACATTGAACGATTCGGCGAACTCGTCATTCAGTTCGGGCAGAATCTCGCCTTCGACACGATGCGTGTTGATTGCGAACTCGGCGGTCTTTCCGGCGAGATCTTCCGCGTGATAGTCCTTCGGGAATTTCACCTTGATGGTCTTTTCGTCACCTGCCTTGATGCCCTTCAGACCCTTCTCAAAATCGGGGAGCATCTGGCCCTGGCCAAGTACAACCGGAATCTCGGTACCTGAACCGCCCTGAAATTCTTCGCCATCGACGGTGCCGGTGAAATCGACAATGACCCGATCGCCGTCCTTCGACTTGCGTTTTACCTCATCCCAGGTGGCCCGCTGCCTCTGCAGACTGAGCATCATGTCGTCGATGTCCGATTGGCCGATCTCGACTTCAGGCTTTTCGACCTTGATCTTGTCGAGGTCCTTGAGTTCAAACTCGGGCATGACCTCGAAGGTCGCGACGTAGGCAAAGGTCTTGCCGTCGTCGTCCTCGGTCTCGATTTTTGGTCCACCGGCAGGCTTCAGATTCTCCTGGGTGACCGCATCGCCAAAGCTTTTTTGCATGATCTCGCCCTTAACTTCCTGGCGAATCTGCTTGCCGTAGTGCTGGCGCACGACCTTGGCCGGTACCTTGCCCGGACGGAAGCCCTTGATCTTGGCCGTACGGCCTACGGACTTAAGACGGGTATCCACTTCGCTTTCTATGCGTTCGAGGGGCACTTCGACGCGCATGCGGCGTTCCAGGGCACCTGTCGATTCGACAGTGACGTTCATTCTATAATTCTCTTAAAAATTAGTTATTTAGATAAGATCAGGACTGGTGCGAAAGGGGAGACTCGAACTCCCACGGGTTACCCCACTGGCACCTAAAGCCAGCGCGTCTACCAATTCCGCCACTTTCGCACGTCTGTTCTGCAGTCGGGGCGATTTGAGACCCGCACAGCCTGTCCAGCCGCGCATTATACCCGCAGGCTATTTCGGATTGGAACCACTGTCGGAGCCCGCCTCGCGGGCAGCTACCTTGCCGGCGGCCACTAGTGAGTCGGAAATACGGCTCCCGATGCCCGTATGTCCGGGTCAGCATTCATGAACACGACCGGGTAACCGGCGTCAACGGCTTTCCTCGCATACGCACGCGAGGTTTCCATATCACCGAGGCGCGACGTTGCGACGGCCAGGTCGTACAGAACCTGGGGATCATCAGGACTCTTGGCCAGGAACCCCTCCTCCCATTTCGCGAAAGACTCACGATCACCAATGCTCGCGTAACTCACCAACAAGACACTCGGCGCGTCATAGTTTTCCGGATTGATCGCCAATTGCTTCTTGGCCAGGTCAATCGCACTCGCAAACACCGTTGCGGCGGCCTCGCGCCCCCTGTTGTGGAACACCGCATCGCCAAGGTTTCGGTAGTAGAACGCATTTTCCGGCGCCGTCGTCACCGCCCGCTGAAAAAGCTGCTCGGAACGCTCGAAATCGCCTTCGAAGAACAGCACGGTAGCGAGATTATTGTGATCCAGGCCGAACATAAGACTGTTGCGCTCCACCGCTTTCTCAAGCAGTGGTCTCGCCTCGGCGAAGCGTCCCGCCATGACCATGTTTCCTGTCAGGTTTGACATCGCTCGCCGGTCTTCCGGTATGAGATCAAGCTCCGCCTGTGCGTAGGTAATAGCCTCAGGATAGCGGCCCTGCTTGAAGTAAAGGTGTTGCAAACTCCCGTAGGCAAACGGACTGCCCGGGTGCTGATCAATGATGTGCAGCAGCTGCTGCTCGGCCCTGGCCGGGTCGTCCTCATGCCAGGTTGACGCCATATCAACCTGGGTCAGGAGTTCTCCCGGACTGATCGCGAGTGCGGAGGCAAAGGCTTCGCGCGCGCGATCAGGCTGTCCGCTCTCGAAATACAGATTGCCGATCGCTCGTTGTACTTCCGCAGTATAAGGGTCGATCGTCCACGCCCGATGGCAGTATTTCTCGGCCTCCTCGAAATCCGCCAATGCGCTCTTTTTGCTGTAACGCGAGACCAGCAAATCGCACAATCCTGCCAGCGCCGGCGCGAACCGCGGATCCAACTCGAGCGCTCGCCGGAACAGGTTCCCAGCTGCCGCGCCTGCATCCGACGATGTGGACTGCCGCCTGGCCTGCAGGTACAGCTCATAGGCCTTCGGGTCTGATGCGACCTTGGGCAATGCGAATGGATCGCCGTCGATTGCCGTGATCAATTCGCTCGCAACGGAATTGAGCGTGGCTTGCGAGTGCGCATTCTCGAAATCACGTTGCCAGACCTGCTTGCCACTGTCGCTGTCAAAAATTGAGACCTTCAGCCCGACACTGCCGACCGAAGAACTGATCGACCCGGAAATCAGATAGCGCACACCGAGGCGTGCCGAGCTTGCAGCAACATCACGTATATCGGGCAGTGCATCCACAGCGTCAGTCGATGCGAGCCGCATCTGTGAGCTGCGCTTCAGAATGCGAACAAGATCACCCGAGAGTTGGGCAAAAAACGGTGCGACATCAGCCGAGACAATTTCAAAGGGCATGACGGCCAACGTGTAGTTGCGCTCCGCATTACCAGGCTGCAAGACAAACTTGTCCACTGCGAATATGGCAACGGCGGTAATCAGGACACCGACTATGACGAAATCGAGTTTGCGGCGGGTCTGATTAGTAATCGACTCGGCGAAGTCGACTTCTTCGGTGCGCTTGAGGCCCTCTCGGGTAAGTTCATAGACCCAGGCACCAACCAAGGTCACTGGCAAGCCAGCTGCCAGCGCGATAACCAGCCCCTGCATCAACCAGATAGGTGCGGCAAATGTCTCGAACAGAATATCGGCAACCTGGATTACCAGCCACGCCAGAACGACATAGGCCGCTCCTGCGCGTACTACGTTGCGCCGTTTGAGTTCGGAGAGAAAATTTTGGATGGGCGACATGCTCTTCTTCTTGTTATGCCCGGCTCTTCGAGACTGCGCAGCAAGACTCATTGAGCGCGGTGTGGAACTCGTCGCATGATAGCTCTATATTGGCTACATGTCAGAAAATACAGAGAAAGATCCCCCCCAGCACGGTATGGATGTCGCCGCCCTGCGCCGCTCCGCAACCGGCTTCGCGCTCGACCGCGAGGACCTCAACGACGACCCGATCGTCCAGTTCGAGGACTGGTTCCGCTATGCCTGTGAAACCGTTTCGCTGGATCCCAATGCAGTAACGTTGGCGACCGTCGATAGCAAAATGCGGCCGTCGAGCCGCACCGTATTGTTGAAGTCCTTCGACGAAAAGGGCTTCGTCTTCTTCACTAATTACGAGAGCCGCAAAGCCGCGGATATGGAAAAAAACCCGAACGTTTCCCTGCTGTTCTTCTGGTCCGAATCGGCACGGCAGGTCAAGATTCGGGGTACGGCCGAGAAGATCCCGATGAAGGAATCGCTTGCCTATTTCCTGTCACGCCCGCGCGGCAGTCAGATCGGCGCCTGGGTCTCCGCACAAAGCAGCGTGATTGCCTCGCGCTCATTGCTGGAAGCTAAGTTCCAGGAGATCAAGCAGAAGTTCAAGGACAAGGACGTCACGCTGCCGGCTTTCTGGGGCGGCTACCGTGTCGTTCCCGACCAGATCGAATTCTGGCAGGGCCGGCGCAATCGGCTGCACGACCGTTTCGAGTTCACGAAGCAGGACGATGGCAGCTGGAAGATCGAGCGGCTGGCGCCCTGACCGCTGCATTTTCGGCCATTTTGTCCTGATAAATGGCGTTTTCCGGACATTTTTCCAATGCTTTGTCCGGATTAGCGCGCTAAACTGCGCTTTGTGGCCAAAGATAGTCTCCAAATCATCGTCCTGTCGCTGCTTCGAAGCAGTGACAAATCTCTATCGCTTGGCGAGATCACACGCCGTTCCGGTATCGAAGTCAATCCGCGAACGCTGCGCCGTTGGCTATCGCAGTGGGTTGAGGATGGAGTACTCACCCGTTCGGGCGAAGGTCGGGCAACGCGTTACGAGTTCATCACCCGGGACGACAGCGCTGCCCAGCCTGGATTCCTGTGCGGGCTTGACGAGGACCTGCGGCTTGAACTTCTTGCCCAGGTTCGCGATCTCTGGACGCACAATTCCACTGCGCTGGAAGGGAATACGCTCTCGCTCGGCGACACGCACTTCATCCTCGAGGAGGGGCTGACCGTTTCCGGCAAACCCCTCAAGGACCACCAGGAAGTCATCGGTCACGCACGCGCCATTGACCTCCTGTATCGCAGTCTTGACGAACCACTAACGGCGGCCCTCGTGTTTGCCCTGCACCGGTCCGTCCAAACCGAAGCTGTGACAGACATCTACAAGCCGCATGGTGCCTGGAAACTCGAACCCAACGGAACCTATGCGATAGGCCCGGCAGGTGAGCAGGTCTTTATCGAATATGCGTTACCGGCCGATGTGCCGTCGTTGATGCTTGAGCTAATCGAGGCGGTCAACGACGCCGGCGATGTTGACGTCGACAACGCCCACGAGATCTATGCGCGAGTTCACATGGGCGTTGTTCACATACACCCGTTTTGGGACGGCAACGGCCGGGTGGCCAGGCTTCTCGCGAATATCCCGCTGCTGCGCGCGGGACTCCCGCCGCTGACAATCTCCCAGGGCGATCGGCGCCAGTACATCCAGTTGCTGGCCAACTACCAAATCGCAGTAGGACAATTGAGTCGATCGACGGGCGTCTGGCCCGACCACGCAATGCTCAAGGACTTCTCTGAGTACTGCCGGTCGGCCTACTCCACTACACGCGAACTAGTGACCAACGCGTTCGCGGTGCAGTCCCGGCGAGTGACTGCGGGGTAGTCAGCGCCGCCGTCGTCCCTTTCGTCCTCGTCGGCCAGCCACCGCGGCCGGTGCTTGTTGCTCCGGCGGAGGCGGTAGATCGGGCAGTTCTTCTTGTTCTTTGAGCCCGTTAATGACCAATTGTCGCATAGCTGAGTCGACTGCGGGGTCTGTTTCTATCGGCGTGTAGCTGGCAAGACGCGTCTCGACCTCCGCACAGGCACGATCCCATAACTGCATCTCGCCGCCCTCTTCCCAGGTCTCGCGGTTGAGGCGGTCGATGACGGGGTCCGTCAGGTACAGCTCCTGCGGCCAGTGCTCGAGGGTATGCGGTGAGGTAATCAAATGATCTTCGGCCATCAACTGATCG
>JAIBDF010000215.1 GCA_024679535.1 Chromatiales bacterium | reverse complement strand
TGACGTTCGATGAGATGGAGGAAAAACTCGAGGCAGACAAGGACAGCAAGCTATCGGCCAAGGTCTGGCATGCGATGCCATATTCCCATTGGGATTCGTGGGTGACGGAGGACAGGCAGTACCATTTGTATCGCGTTCCCGACATCGGCGGTGACGTCGAGGCCTTGACGTTGCCGATCGGCATCCAGCTGTCGCGGACGGACGTCGACGCGAGTGATTACGATGTCTCGCCGGACGGGACGACACTGGCATTCGTTGCCGATGGCGGGGAGGGGCCGGTTTATGCGGACGAAGACATTTTCCTTTTCGAAATCGGGTCCGATAAAGCGACAAACATAACGGAAGATAATTCAGCAGCGGACGATCTGCCGATGTTTTCTCCCGACGGCCGTTCGCTGGCATTTTCTCGTCAGCACATAGCCGGTTTTTACGCGGACCAGGTGAAACTCATGATCCGCGAGCTAAGCTCCGGCAAGAACCGAATGGTGCATGCCGATTGGGATCGCTCCGCCGCGGGTCTTGTATGGGCGCCGGATTCGAAAGGGCTTTATGGCGCAATCGATGACGAGGGTACGCGTCGCGTCTACTATTTGCCGCTGAATGGTGATGCGCCGGCAGCGATAACCGACACTACAGACTACGGCCAACTGAGCATAGCCGATAGCGGCACACTCATAGCGCAGAATCAGAGTGCCGTTTACCCCGCGCAAGTCGTGCAGATTGAAACAGAGCGTGGGTCGGCGAGGCGTTTGGATACGTTCAACGACGACATTCTGGATAAGGTTTCTATTGGCACGTATGAGTCTGTGACGTATACGGGCGCCGACGGTGACCCGATCCAGATGTGGGTGCATTACCCGCCGGGATTCGACCCGGACAAGAAATACCCGCTGTTCCTGTTGATCCATGGGGGACCGCATGGCGCGGTAACGGATAATTTCCATTACCGCTGGAATGCGCAGACATTCGCATCATGGGGCTACGTGACCGCCTGGCCGAATTTTCACGGCTCGACGGGTTTCGGCCAGGAGTTTGCGGATTCGATCAACCCGGATTGGGCAAGCAAGCCCTACGCTGATGTCATTGCCGCCGCCGAGTGGTTGATGGACAAACCGTGGATCGATGCAAAACGCACAGTGGCCGGCGGCGGAAGCTATGGTGGATACCTGTCGACGATCTTGCTCGGTCGCGAGCACCCGTTCAATGCGCTGATGATTCATGCTGCGGTATACGATTTGTATGCTCAGACCTCAGCGGATTTTGCCGTGCACGACCAGCGTTTCGGGCCGTACTGGGAAAATCCGGAACTGTATGAGGAAATATCGCCGCACTTGTTCGCCGATCGATTCAAGACCCCGAGCCTGATCATTCATGGCCAGCGGGATCTGCGAGTGCCTGTTGGCCAGGCATTCGAATTGTTCAGGGCGTTACAGACCCGCGGCGTCGATTCTCGTCTGATTTACTACCCGGACGAGAATCACTGGATCCTGACGCGCGCCAATTCCCTGCATTGGTACGACGAGGTGCGACAATGGATCGGGCGCTACGCGGCGCCCGGGCCGAGGTGACGTCGCCGCTGACGATGGTATTAATCGCCCTGTAGCGTCAACGCTTTCAGTTTTGGGTCGGCAAGAATGTCTTCTTCGGTGAACGGCAGCTGCAGCCACTCGCCTCGCGCATAGAGTTCCGTCTGGTCCGAGTAATGCGGTGAGTCCGGTTCAGGCGATTGTGAGTAGGTCAGGATGCCACGTGCGTCAGGCGCACCGTCCTCATTCCAGGTCACCACCTGGATATAACTATTGCCGTGAACGATCGGCGTATAACCCTTGCCTGCGGTGAAATCCGTATTGATGTAGCTGAACATGCCGTGACGACCGGGCCCACCCGGCACCGGAATTCGGGCGCCGTTACGTTCTGCGAACTGTACATCACCCCAGGGCGCATCCAGCTCGATGCCCGCATCCAGAAGTCGCTGCTGGGCCGCCACCAGCGCTGCGCGAACGGCTTCCCGTACAACCTGATTGTCGGTTGCGATGCCACGTGGCGTATTGGCCGGGTCATTCGGGTCGAATGCAACCGCGTAGACATCGTCGATGCGGCGCGCGTGCTCCCAGAATTCCGTCCAGACCTGCATCCCACGGCTGTCGATATTCGCTGTGCGGTCCCATCCGCGGAGCGCGTCACAACTCGTTGCGATTTCGGCATCGTTTTCACAGATTGCCAGTACGTCATCAAGCAGCAGTTCGGCACCGAAGTGCCGATGGCTTAACATGAGGGACTGGATATCGTCGGCCTTGAGGCGACCGTTCTGTTCCAGCTGCTCATTAAGAAATGCGAGGCCAGCACGTGTGCGCAACCTGCGTGCTGTCCTTTCCGGGCCGATTGTTGGCAGGTAGCCCTCAAGCGGTTCATCGGGGTTTGAAAGCCAGTAACTGTCGTTCGAATTCGTAAAATAGCGCGTGCTTGTTGCACGCGGCATGTCAGCGGCTGGCAAATTGCCCGGGACCGTGCTCCGCGGATCAACGCGCCAGTCACAGTTGGGGCTCGAGCCATCGAGAATGACGACCTGCGGCGGCAGGCCTGTTACATCGCGGCGGCAGTTCGTCAGGATGTCCATGTCGAGATGCGGCGTCGATGATATATCCGCGTAAAATGCGCTGCCGTGACGATCGGCAGCAATCGTATTGACGAAGTAGATTCCCTGCTTGCTGATTGCCGCTTCGACATCGGCCACTGACGCAGCCGTCTGCAGTGCCTCGTAACTGGCAAAGGCCGCGTCGTTGTTAAGGACGGCGTCGCGAACTGCGTAAGCGCGCGTCTGGGTCCACGGCAGTTTGTCGCTGACGAGCACAGGACCATGATGAGTCATATAGACGGTTCGCTCACTG